>CAIMCT010000337.1 GCA_903839535.1 uncultured Desulfobacteraceae bacterium | reverse complement strand
GGGGGGTGGGGGTGGCGTGATGGAAATTGCCATATATTTTAGTGAAAAACTTATCCTATTTTTGTTCCGCTTGCATAATGAGGAATAAAAATGGGATCAATTTAAAACCAGTTTTTTGATGATTTTCATCACCCCACCCCTGGCCCCCTTTTTCAAAGGGTGGGAATCCTTTCGATTTTAGTTGTGATTAGCGGGCGCAAGAGCGTTCGATGAAATTTAAGAATGATACAAAAAAACATCATATCGATTCTTGAAAGCGCATTTAGGGTCATTCTTGACTTTGGGCGGTATTTATGAGCATTATATAAAAATGAATCGAAAGTCAAACGAGCTGAATGCTGATTGTGAAGTAAGGGCGACCCGCCGGTCCCCCCGCATCGGCAATACTTAATCGAAGACCTTGGGCGGAATCAACGGATGCTTTGCCCCCAACTTTTTTAATAGATATCTTCAGGGAGCTTATGACACAATTTCAAACTGTATATGTTTTTCCGACCATTCCCGAACCATTGATGTTTTTAGATAAATTATCCAGAAACCTCTGGTGGAGTTGGCAGAGGGATGCAGTTGAACTGTTTCGCCGCATCGATCCCCGACTCTGGCGGGAGTCCAATGGCAACCCCATTTATTTTTCGACACTGATTCCTCAGGAGCGCTTTGAAGTTCTTTCTCAGGATGAAAGTTTTCTGGCCCATCAAGAGCGTGTCAAAGTGCGTTTTGAGTCCATGCTTCAAGCGCCGATGAATCCGTCTTATTCTGCTTTTGGAGATAGGGAAACAGTTGCCTATTTTTCAATGGAATTTGGCATTCATGAAAGTCTTCCGCTGTTTGCCGGAGGACTGGGCATTCTGGCGGGAGACCATTTGAAATCCGCATCAGATATGAGAGTGCCGCTGACCGGTGTTGGCCTTTACTACCGGCAGGGATATTTTCATCAATATCTGGATTATGACGGCTATCAGCAGGAAACCTATCCCAGAACCGATATGTATTCCATCCCCCTTGAACGTGCTCTGGATCCGGAAGGAAATGAAGTTCGTATCTCAATTTCAGGTCCTGACGGAGACATTCATGCAATGGTGTGGAAGCTGAATATCGGCAGAATTCCTCTCTATCTTCTGGATACCAATATTCGGGATAATCCTCCGGAAATGAGAGATATTACATCGAGTCTCTATACCGGAGACCAGAAAAAACGCCTTACCCAGGAAGTCCTTTTGGGAATTGGCGGCATGCGGGCGCTGACCGCATTGGGAATATCTCCGACCGTGTGCCACATGAATGAAGGGCACTGTGCTTTTGCCAGTCTGGAGCGGTTGGCTTTGCTAATGTCCAGTCTGAATATCGATATTAAAACCGCCATGGAAATTGTTCCACGAACAACCATTTTTACTACCCATACGCCGGTTGCAGCCGGTCATGACGAATTTCCGCCATTTTCGGTAAAACCATATCTTATCCCTTTTCAGGAAACACTCCATACATCTGCAGAAGAAATGTTGACGTGGGGACAGCCCATCTCGGCTGCTTCCGATCAGCCTTTTTCCATGTTTGTTCTGGGTCAGCGTATGTCCCAGTATTGCAACGGCGTGAGCAAACTGCATGGAAAAGTCGCCCGGCAGATGTGGAAGCATATCTGGCCCGGGATTTCGGAATGCGAGATTCCGATCTCTCATGTCACCAATGGTGTCCATATCCCTACCTGGATATCCCATGAAAATGCGATCCTTTTTGAAAGATATATCGGTCCTGACTGGCACATGGATATTCAGAATTCGGATATCCTCAGGCGGTTCGATCAGATATACGACGAAGAGCTCTGGCGCGCCCATGATATGAATCGCTCCAGACTCATCCGCACCTGCCGCGAGATGATGATCTCACAGTATCAACGCCGCCACGCACCAATGGCCAAAATGAAGGATGCCGAATCGGTGCTGGATCAGGATGTCTTGACCATCGCTTTCGCCAGACGATTTGCCTCCTACAAGCGAGCCTATCTTATTCTTCAGGAACCTGAGCGTTTTGAGGCCATTCTGAATTCCGAAACGCATCCCGTGCAGTTTATTTTTTCCGGAAAGGCCCATCCCCGGGATACCGAAGGTAAGGATCTGATCAAACGCCTTATTGAATTTTCCCGAAGACACAGTGTGCGACGCCGAATTGTTTTTCTGGAAGATTATGATATTCATATTGCCCGGCATCTGGTTCAGGGAGCGGATGTCTGGCTGAATACGCCGCGGAGGCCTTTTGAAGCTTGCGGCACATCCGGCATAAAGGCGGCCATTAATGGCGTTCTTAACGTCAGTATTTTGGACGGCTGGTGGGACGAAGGCTATTCCGAAGACTGCGGCTGGCAGATAGGAAACCGTATTGATCATACGGACCCTGGGTATCAGGACATGCTGGACAGCCGATCTCTCTATAATGTTCTGGAAAATTCAGTAATCCCCTGTTTTTATGAAAGAAGCAAGGGAGGAATTCCGGTGAATTGGATCCGGATGATGAAAGCTTCCATGAAAATGGCCATGCGTCAGTTCAGCAGCCAGCGGATGGTCGGTGACTACCAGGACCGGTTTTATCTTCCGGCGGTCTATCGGTCTCAAGAGCTTTTATATAATCAATCCGATGAGGCCAGACAGCAGGCAGACCAGCATCACAGGCTGATGCTGCACTGGAAACAGATTCATCTCATGCCGCCGGATGTTGTGAATCCCAAAAAATTTTATCGCGTTGGTGACACCTTCAGTATCACGGTGACGGTTCATCTGGGCGGACTTGTTCCCTATGAAGTGAATGTGGAGTTATGCATGGGAATTCCCAAAACCGTTGATGAAATTGAAAATATTCAGACAGAAAACATGACTGTCAGCAAAGAGCTTGGATACGGTCACTACCTGTATTCCTGCACCACGATCTGTAATGTATCCGGGCAGTTTGCTTTTACGGCAAGGGTTACGCCGCAGGGAGACAATCGGGTTAAATATACGCCGGGGCTGATTACCTGGGCATAACCAATAAATTATGAATTATGAAT
>CAIMCT010000336.1 GCA_903839535.1 uncultured Desulfobacteraceae bacterium | reverse complement strand
CTACTATTGCCTGATGGAGGCGATACACGGATAAATGCCTGCTGAAACGATGATCAATGCATAAAAAAATCTGAATCAGACAATGGGTTATATTTTGTTGGAAATCACCTAAAACCAAATGGAGGAATTATGAGAATCAAATTGTCACCACCAGAAGATATTTTTGCAGAAGCTATTTTAGCCGTTATCACTTTTTTCGTGGTTGCCTGTTTTGTCTCACCAGCGCTTGCCGGGGATATTCAGAACAAGCTCGTTGCCGAAAGCACCATAGAGCAGGTGATGAAACGCGGCGTACTTAAAGTGGGAATGTCAACCTTTGTTCCATGGGCCATGAACGACAAACAAGGTCAACTTGTAGGTTTTGAAATTGATGTGGCCAAAAGACTGGCGGCCGATCTCGGTGTCAAGGTCGAATTTATACCAACCAAATGGGCAGGAGTCATTCCGGCCCTTCTGACAGGCAAATTCGATGTTATCATTGGCGGCATGGGAATCCGGCCAGACAGGAATCAGAAGGTCAATTTCAGCATTCCCTACGATTACACCGGTCAAGCCATTGTCGCAAATAAAAAATTGGCGGCCGGATTCAAAACTCTGGAAGACTTCAATAAGCCTGAAGTGACGATTGCGGCAAGGTTGGGTTCCACATCCGTAACTGCGGCCAAGCAGTTTATGCCCAGAGCAAAACTGACACTCTTTGACGACGAATCCCAAGCTTACCAGGAAGTGATCAACGGCAACGCTCATGCGATGGTTGGCTCCGCCCCGACACCGGCATTCCAGGCTCTGAAATACCCTGAAACCCTTTTCATCCCCATCGAAGGGACGTTTACTAAAGAGCCTAATGGTTTCGCCGTCAGAAAAGGCGACTATGACACTATCAACTATTTTAACAACTGGATTACAGTGGTTACGGCGGAAGGCTGGCTAAAAGAGATCAAACACTACTGGTTCGAAACCAAGGATTGGGAATCGTCCATCCAGTAATATACCCCGTAATATATTTTGATCCGCCATTAACCAGGAATTAATTAGATTCTTCTAAATCGGGAAGAGGTGGCGTTAATCACCATGAGCCATCCAGACCTCTAAGGCCATCCATGTACAATCGTCCACAGGCCACAAATAATGAATGGAGCGTTCTTAGAATCGGAATGCCGGATGAAACCGCAGCTTCGACCATTTCGGGATCAGGTTTTTTTCCCCGAACAATCACGATAGCTGAAACTCCGGCGATTGTGGCTGCTCTTAACATCTGCACTGTCGTCAATCCCGTTAAAAGGACTGCACCTTTGGCTACAGCCGACAATGTATCCTCAATAAGGTCAGTTCCGCATCCCCCAGCGATATTCATGTCCAGTTGGTCATGGCCCGATAAGACTTCCGCATCCAACGAATCTTTGATCTCGGATAACTTCATAGAAAACACCAGTTTATCATAGGTTTAGAATATTGCATGAAACTCACATTGTTCAAAACACTTCATACACTTGGGCATTCTTCATTTTTTATTTTGTTCTGTAACATTTCATAACTGTTGAAAAATGTCAAGACACTCGTGCACCAGTTCTTGACTGTGAAAGCTTCCATGAGTTATACTGTGAGTAAGTAACCGTTCACTCCTCTTCTCAGTGGGAGATACCGGTGGGAGGGCAAGTGGTTGGCATGACAGCAATTTTCCCCCACACCAACCCTCCCCCGCTGGGAGAGGGAGCATAAGAAAAAAGCGCATGTATGACCATTTACGGTATCTATCAAGGAACTACCATGAATTCCCTCAAGGCAAAAGCAATAACCGCAGCCGGTCATATCCGGTCGCATCTTCTTCGGATTCCAGAAATCGCTATCTTAACCGGTACGGGACTGGGAGAATGTGCAGACGGTGTTTCGATACATGCCCAATTTGAATATCAGGATATTCCGCATTTTCCGGTTTCAACCGTGGAAGGGCATCCTGGGCAACTGCTGATCGGTGATCTTAAAGGCAGGGAAGTCGCGGTATTTAAAGGCAGATTTCATCTTTATGAAGGGTATTCCCCTCAAGAGGTCGCTTTTTCGGTAAGGGTTATGCAGGAACTGGGCATAAAGATATTTATCGTTTCCAATGCCGCAGGTGGGTTGAGTTCCCGGTTTTCAGCCGGCGATATCATGATAATTCAGGATCATATCAACCTGACCGGTCAAAATCCGCTGGTCGGCTCACACGAACCTGATTGGGGAAACCGCTTTCCCGATATGGCCAAAGCATATCATCCGGAACTTATCAAACTGGCTTTAACCCTTGGAAATCAATTAAACATACCCATTCAGACCGGTGTTTATGCCGGCCTATTGGGTCCTTCCCTGGAAACCCCTGCAGAGATACGCTATTTACAGACCATCGGTGCATCGGCAGTCGGGTTCTCAACCATCATGGAAGTCATCACCGCAGTGCAGGCAGGAATGAAAATCATCGGACTTTCAACCATTACCAACGTTCATAACCCTGACAATCCAGCTCCGGCAACAATTGAGGAAATCCTTGACGTTGCGCGAAGAACCTCACCAGCTTTGCAACAATTTATTGAATCTTTGGTCAAGGCCATGTAGTCTGGTTTGTTTTGAAATCAGGCCAGCCGAACTCTGACGGAGTGTGCATGGGCGCCAAGCCCTTCAATTTCCGCCAACTGGATGATATCCGGTGCTTCCTGCCTGAAAGCCGCTTCTGAATAGTGAATCAAGCTGGTTTTTTTTATAAAATGATCCACGGAGAGCGCAGAAGAGAACCGGGCTGTTCCCGATGTAGGTAAGACATGATTGGGTCCTGCGATATAATCTCCCACAGGTTCAGGCGTGTAGTGGCCCATGAAAACGGCGCCGGCGTTTCGTATACGTTCTATATATTCCAGAGGGGAATTGAGGTGCAGCTCAAGATGCTCTGGCGCCATCGCATTAGCAAGATCGAATGCAGAGGCAATGTCTTTAACCACAAAAATAGCGCCATAGTTTTTTAGAGATGCTTCGGCGATGTCCTGGCGTGTCAAGTTCTTTATCTGCCTGCTTACTGCATCTGCTACATGTTTCGCTACTTTTGGTGAAGGAGTAAGTAGTATGGCGGATGCCATCGGGTCGTGTTCGGCCTGAGACAGCAGGTCGGCTGCCGTGAATTCGGGGTTTGCAGATTCATCGGCAATGATCAGAATCTCGCTGGGGCCTGCGATCATATCAATGCCAACAGTTCCGGCGACCATTTTTTTGGCGAGAGTAACGTAAATATTTCCAGGTCCCACAATGACATCACATTTGGAAACAGTTCCAGTTCCGTAAGCCATTGCTGCAATCGCCCAAGCACTGCCGACCTTGTAAACCGCATCAATTCCGACCTTTTTGGCTGCAACCAGAAGATGGGGATTGACAGTGCCGTCCGGAGTGGATGGTGTCGCCATGACAATGGTTGATACGCCGGCGATTTTGGCCGGAATGGCGCACATCAAAACCGTTGAAACCAACGGTGTCTTACCTGCTTTTCCGCCGGGAACATATATTCCTGCGGCGCCTACGGGATTCACGATCTGTCCCAGGAGTGTTCCTGGCCTTGGGGTGTCAATCCAGGATTTTGAAGACTGCTTCTGGTGAAAAGATTCGATCTGGGATGCGGCGCGGTTCAGGGATTCCATGAATTCAGGGCTTACCTGCTGGGCGGCATCTTCATATTCCTGAATACTCGCCTGAAGGGTTTCGATGTTCAGACAGGGTGAATCAAACCGGTTTGCATAATTTATCAGGGCTGTATCGCCGTTTTTGCGCACATCTTCTATGATGCGTGCGACAGCTCGTTGATCTTTCTGGTTAAAAGATTGCACCCGGCCTTCGATGACCGAAAGCCGTTTTTCAGCAACTGTAGAAGGATAGGAATAGATTTTCATGAAAACACGGTTCCTCTCTGTCTCTATTGGGTAACTTTGTTGAAATTCCATAGCTCATGAGGGTAAGTTGAAACTTAAATTACCAGCACCAGTGAATAAATAACATAATAATTTAAAATCACCAAGAAATACAAGTTGTATTTATGTTTTAATTCTTAGACGTAAAATGGTTAGACTGATACGAGCTCCGGCGATGAGGAAAGCTTTATCCGGGGGGGATGGGACCAAATTGGTGGAGCATGAATACAGGGTGTAGGGTGCTGTCTGAATTACATGGGATATTTGCCTGGTTATGGCCGTTATTATTGTGAAAATACAATTCGTCCACGAAATACACGAAAAGTTAAACAAGTCTATGGGTTTTTCCATTGACAAGAATGTCTAAGCAGGATATTGGTTGACTGGATGATGAGGTTTTTTTAATCCACCAGATAAAAACTGCGGATAAAGGACACTGCCATGATAAGAAAAGAACTGACAGGGATTTTTGCATGTTTTGCGATGCTGTTTTTTGCTGCTTATGCTTTTGCCGCA
This sequence comes from uncultured Desulfobacteraceae bacterium, assembly GCA_903839535.1. GTDB lineage: Bacteria > Desulfobacterota > Desulfobacteria > Desulfobacterales > Desulfatirhabdiaceae > RAAP-1. Next base: position 1,347 of record CAIMCT010000336.1, on the reverse strand, counting down.
CCGGTGCCGGGTACCGGTCAGACGAAATGTTATAACAACACCGTTGAGATAACATGCCCTTTATCTGGCCAACCATTTTATGGGCAGGATGCCAGTTACAACATCAACCCGATGTCTTACACTAAACTGGATGGCAGCGGCAATGTGCTGTCGAGTTCGGTCACGTTCTGGGTTATGGTGCGAGACAATGTGACGGGGTTGATCTGGGAGATGAAAACCTCCAAGGATGGGAAGACAAACTACGCCAATCCCCATGATGCGGACAACGATTACACATGGTACGACAGCAACCCGGCCACCAATAGCGGTAATTCGGGAACCCAAGGCGATGGCAATAATACCGAGGAGTTTCTTAAAGCGTTGAATGATGTCGACTATGGCGGCTACAGCGACTGGCGGATGCCCACCGTCAAGGAATTGGCCTTTATCGTTAATTACAGCATCCCCGCCCCAGATCCAACGATAGACACAGTATATTTCACTAATACGTCCGCGTTCTGGTATTGGTCGAGTTCTACCTTTGCCTACGATACCAGCGACGCTTTGTTTGTGGGTTTCAACGACGGTGGTGCCTCCTTTTACAGTAAAAGCGGTCGCAGCTATGTTCGCGCCGTGCGAGGTGGACAGTCTGGTGTATTGGGTAATTATACGGATAATAGTGATGGCACTGTAACGGACACATCCACTGGTCTGATGTGGCAGCAAACCAATTTTCCTCAAACCACGACTTGGGAGCAGGCGCTGAGCAATTGCGAAGGGCTGAATCTTGGCGGCCATACAGACTGGCGCCTGCCCACCATCAAGGAATTGCGAAGCCTGGTGGATTACAGTCAGTATAATCCAGCAATCAATGTCACATACTTCCCTGATACGGCCACGTCCGTTTATTGGTCATCTACCACCAACCATGTCAGCAGGGGCGACGCGTGGAGCGTGTACTTCTACCACGGCTGGGACAATGACAACTCTAAGACTGGTCATAGTTACGTCCGCGCTGTTCGGGGTGGGCAGCCTGTGCCATCAGAGGATTGGGTCCTTTCGGTAAATCCAGCTAATCAAAGTGTGGCTAAAACCGCCGGAACAACCACATTCAGCGTTTCGAACACCGGAACCGGAACGATGCCCTGGACAGCCGCAGTGACACCTATCAGCGATTGGCTTTCGATCATATCAGGCTCCAGCGGTACCAATGCGGGAACCGTCAATTGCAACTTCACCGCCAATGCCGGCGCTTCATCCCGAACTGCTACAATCCGGGTAACAGCAACCGGCGCAACCAGCAGTCCAATTGATGTAACGGTGACACAGGCCGGAAGCGGAAGTACACAACCTGTTCTATCCGTGTCT
>CAIMCT010000335.1 GCA_903839535.1 uncultured Desulfobacteraceae bacterium | reverse complement strand
GCTAAATAAAACCGAATTCATTCGCTGGTTTTACCCATTCGGACGCATCTGAATATAATATTCGAATAAGCCAGGATATCTATGGAATGAGCGGAGTGGGCATCACCCAATAAGGCAGACAGCAGTTCTCATTATGAATAAGACATGGTACATCTGATTAGCAGCAGACGGGTATGCTTAACCCCAAGACTCGGGAGTTTTTACTTTCAGCATCAATGCGGTCATGCGAATTTGGCCAAGCGGGAATCACAAAACGGCGGCGGCCCAAAGTTATTAGTCGTCGCCAGTGGAACACTGAGTAAGCCAAGAACTCAGTTCATTCGGTGTTCAGGTGGAGACCTTTACACATGAAAGAGAATAGTTCATCCCAACTGGAGAATTGGATATAACACAGCAATGTTTCGATATGCTGGAAGAATTTTCTTCGCGTGCGCAAAGCTGAACGAAGCAGACGGTATTTTTTGTCCGCCAGGTCAAGCACGGTATGAAAAAGGAAGGCCAACAGGTTCAGACTGAGCAATAGGGAAGCCAAATACTGGCTGCCGTGGCCGAAATTATGTTCCAGGTGATAACCTTTGGTTTTTAGAACGTTGTTGTTCTCGTTTTCGACTTTCCAACGTGTGCGGCCATCCAGCACAATCGCTTCGACCGTGGTTTCAAGAACTTGAAAATCGGTGATGAAGGCGTTTTTGTAGAGTTGTTCGCCTGTGTCTTCGTGAGTGACGGTCAGTTCGCACCAATTGACGTCAATCGCTTCCTGATCACCACGCAAAGGCAGCTTGTTGGCATAGCGATAGGTGTAGATTTCACCATATTTGCCATTCCAACGCCGCTTCTGATAGTACCCCAACACCCCACTGGCGGCTAGGAAATCAACCGTTTCGTACAAAGCAACATGCGAATCAGGTTTACACACCAATATGAAGCGCAAATTCTTGTCTTTCAAGGCTTGGACAAAGGGTTGGCGGCTGAATAGGTCGTCTCCCATGACGGTGACGCCGTGTTTGGCTAAATAGTGCCCGTTTTCCGCTACCCAGCGCTTGGCGGCTTCGATTTCACAATCTTGTTTCTCTTTCCCATCCTGCGGGATAATGAATTCCGGGGCCAGCGGAATCACATGTTCATTCCCTGGTTGTGCAATTACCGGCGTCAGGACACTATGAAAGTAGTTGATCTTCCCATTGCTCAACTCCCGGCTATTACACTTTTTACAATGGATTTTTTGCGATGAAAAATACTGCGTTCCATCCAGAATAACCAACAGATTGTTCGCGTATGAACGAAAGTTATTCAGCACCCCACTCCGATCTAACCGTTCAAATATCTCTTGAAACACTGGCGATACAGACGATGGAGCCACTGGATCCAGCAGCGAGCGTATTTGATTGTCACAGGGTATCTGGTGCATACCAAACAGACTTTCTGCATTGCAACGCCCATTCGTCCTTTTCATATCTTCTTGGGATGACAGAAAAGATGGGCTTTGCGTAAAGAAAACCGAAAATGCGCCTACTCCAGCATCTACCATATCGTATTTGGTGTTTTTCCCCTTACGAACATCGCGAAATTCCCTAAAACTCTGCGTGATGCAGCTTATCAAATTTTCCGGACTCAATTCTTCGTACATATTCACCTCTGGTGGTCCCCGGCTGATGGCAGGCAGGGCAAGATTTTCTCTCCACCTTAGCATTACTCCATCAATTTGCATAGAGGTTTGTATCCAAAAAATCATAATGAGAATTGCTGCTGGGCAACCTGTGTTACAACATCCAGTTTGCGTTCTGTGATGAACTCAAGGCTTACATCACTGGGTTTGTGAGAAGCGGTAACACTTATACAGCCAATGGCGCAGCTGAAATGATCAAAGAAATCGTTGCCAATATCAAAACGGATGATTTGGAAATCCTGTTCCGCATGGACAGTGGATATTTTGATGAGGGCATTATTGC
>CAIMCT010000334.1 GCA_903839535.1 uncultured Desulfobacteraceae bacterium | reverse complement strand
GCATTTATTTTACTCATCATCAGGGCACTTATTCCGATGTTTACCTGGAAGGGGATGCCCGCGTGATATACAGGGCTGAGCTTTGTGAAGAAGCCTGGAATTATTGAAAATGGCAGTGTGGTCTTGCGATCGCGGTTTTTCCTGATCAGACGGCTTCCGGACTCTGAATCCTGGTGCCCATTAAATTCGAACAAGGATGATTTTATGACGATTACGATTGAAAAATCCGACAGGCTCAAAGCACTTCCCCCCTATCTGTTCAAGGAAATTGACCGCCAGAAAACAGAAGCCCGTAAAAATGGCGTGGATATCATTGATCTTGGGGTAGGTGATCCGGATATGCCGACACCTCCGCACATTATCGAAGCCCTGAACAAGGCTGCCTGGGATCCGGCCAATCACCGCTACCCTTCCTATTCCGGTATGGGCGTTTTTAACGAAGCGGTTGCCAGATGGTATCAGAAAAGATTTCAGGTCTCGCCTTCGCCAGAAACAGAAGTCGTTACCCTGATAGGGTCCAAGGAAGGGATTGCCAATATTCCCTTGGCCCTTATCAATCCGGGAGATATTGGACTGGCGACCAGTCCTGGATATCCTGTGTATAATACCGGCATACAGTTTGCCGGTGGCCGGACATATTTTATGGACCTTCTTAAATCCAACCAGTTCTTGCCGGATCTTTCCGCCATCCCCGAATCGGTTGCCGCCAAAGCAAAGCTGATGTTTATCAACTATCCCAACAATCCGACATCCGCTGTGGCAACCCTCGAATTTTTCAAGGATGTGGTGCGCTTCGCGGAAAAGCATAACATTATCGTCTGTCACGATGCCGCCTATTCGGAAATGGCCTTTGACGGATACCGTCCGCCCAGTTTTCTGGAGACTGATGGTGCCAAAGCGGTCGGCGTTGAATTTCACTCCCTTTCCAAAACCTACAACATGACCGGTTGGCGACTCGGGTTTGCCGTGGGCAGAGCCGAAGTGATACAGGCTCTTGGCCAGATCAAGAGCAATATTGATTCAGGCGCATTCCAGGCGGTTCAGTTCGCTGGTATTGCGGCCTTGGACGGGGATCAAACCTGCGTGGAGAACATGAACCGCGAATACACCCTTCGGCGGAATATTCTGGTGGACGGCCTTCGCGAAATAGGCCTGTCCGTGGAAAAACCCTGCGCAACGTTTTATGTATGGATTGAAGTTCCCAAAGGGTATTCTTCGACATCGTTCGCATCTCATCTGCTGACACGGGCCGGTATTGTGGCAACGCCTGGCAATGGCTTTGGCGCTCCCGGTGAAGGCTATGTCCGCATGGCCCTGACCGTGGGAACCGAGCGGATGAAGGAAGCTGTGGCCAGAATCAAATCCATAGGATTCTGAACATGCTTGCGCACACTGCATTTGTTGGCGTGGGTTCGAATCTGGGACAGAAACAGAATAACTGCCTGCATGGGATTGAGGCGTTGACTGCAGATAGCCATTCCCGGTTGCTGAATCAGTCCAGGCTATATCGAACGGAACCAGTTGATTATCTGGATCAGGACTGGTTTGTGAATTGTGCGGTGCAAATCGAAACTTGCCTTGATCCTTTTGAGCTTCTGGCTGTGTTGCAGGACATCCAGAAAAAGGCTGGCCGGATTTCGGATGCCATTCGATTCGGTCCCCGGATTCTGGATATGGACATCATTTTTTTTGATGCGACTGTCACCGACCATCCGGCATTGACCCTTCCGCATCCGCGGATGCACCTCAGGCGATTTGTGTTAAAGCCGTTATGCGACATGTATCCGACTTTGCGCCATCCCATCCTTAACCAGACGGTTCAGCAACTGCTGGATAACCTTGAAGATGTGGGACAGGGGATCGTTGAAATATCATGATTAGAATCATTGTACTCATTGCCGTCGGCTATATCGGATTTCGGTTCTTGAAATCCTGGATCATAAAGCATATAAGCATTTCTCAGGCAGGTGCAAATCGACCGCCCGGTGAACTTGACGATATCATGGTTCAGGACCCGGTTTGCCAGGTGTATTTTCCCAAAAGAAGCGGTGTTCATTTACATCGGAATGGCAAGGATCTGTACTTTTGTAGTCCGGAATGCCGTCAGCGGTATATATCGAATTTATAACAGGTCAACTGATGCCAATTCTCATTGAAGAGTGGTCTGCGAATTCTTCATGATGGGCGCTGACCTGCAACATCAAGCATTTTCATAAAAGGAGCAGTCCATTGAAATTTTTTCTTGATACGGCGAATATCGATGAAATCAAAGAAGCCTACAGCATGGGCATGGTGGATGGCGTTACCACCAACCCCAGCCTGATAGCCAAAGAAGGCCGGGATTTCGAGACTATTATTCGGGACATCTGTGAAATTGTGGATGGCCCCATCAGCGCGGAAGTTATCAGCCTGGATATGGATGGGATGCTGAAAGAGGCCCGCCATCTGGCCGAAATCCACCGGAATATCGTGGTAAAGGTGCCGATGACGGTTGACGGCATCAAGGCGACACGCATTCTTTCGCTGGAAGGCATCGACACCAATGTCACCCTTGTTTTTTCGCCGCTTCAGGCATTGATGGCGGCCAAGGCTGGTGCCACCTATGTTAGTCCATTTATCGGGCGGCTGGATGATGTTTCCCAGGATGGCATGGCCTTGATCGAGCAGATCATTCAGATATATCAGAACTATACGTTTCATACACAGGTTATTGTGGCCAGTGTTCGTAATCCGCTTCATGTGCTGGACTCTGCTTTGCTGGGCGCGGACATTGCGACCATTCCATTTAATGTTCTGGCGAAATTTGCATCTCACCCCCTGACCGACAGAGGGATTCAATCCTTTTTAAATGATTGGAACAAGTCAAAGACATGCGGATAAACAGGCTTCAACTCGATAAGGCCAAAGGACTGCTGAGCCACCCGAATTTTCTGACGATGTGCCGGGTTGGTGCCATACCGGGGATCATTCTGCTCATGCTGTGCCCGAGCAAACTCAGTGCGTTCAGTGCGGCGATTCTTTTCAGTGCGGCTGCAATCACTGATTATTTTGACGGTTTCTTTGCACGAAGTCGTGGCTTGACCTCGGAATTCGGAAAGCTGATGGATCCCCTTGCTGACAAGCTTTTGGTCTCATCCGCCTTGATCATGATTGTTTCCCATGGATGGATCCCAGGATGGGTTATCTGCATCATCATCGGCCGGGAGATTGCAATTACCGGACTGCGAAATGTGATGGCCGATAACAACGAAGATATTTCCGCCTCAAAGCTGGGTAAATATAAGACAGGCTTTCAGATCGCCGCCATCATCCCCTTGCTGATTCATTATCCATATTTTGGAATCAACTTTCACGGTATCGGCATGTTCTTTCTGTGGGGAGCGCTTATCTATACGCTCTGGTCTGGTCTGGACTATGGGTACCGTTTCAAGCGGTTTCTGGTCAAGCCATAATGATATAGCTTTTAAGATAACGCACCGAAAATTTTTATCTTGAAAGCTATAGTTTTGAAAAAAGAAGTTGACAACGAAGGTAGAAAAAGTTAAGTAGACCGAGTTTGTGAGCGGGAATAACTCAGCGGTAGAGTGCAACCTTGCCAAGGTTGAAGTCGCGGGTTCAAATCCCGTTTCCCGCTCCATTTTTTTTGGCGGCATAGCCAAGTGGTAAGGCAACGGTCTGCAAAATCGTTATTCTTCGGTTCAAATCCGAATGCCGCCTCCATATAAAGTCAATTGCTTATGCGCTGAATTTCATTCAGCGGTTTTGGTCAAGGTCGGTCTGAGGTCGGTCAGGGTCGTTTTTCGGTCGATTTCAGCTATGTTGGACGATGCTTCCGATGGCAACCATTTGTAATAAGTTTCATATGTGAGCCTGGTGGTCGAATGCCCCATCTCCTTGGATACCTCTGGGAGCGGGTGCCCCATCGAAAGCCGAAGTGTTGCATAAGTGTGACGAAGATCATGCGGAGTCCTGCGCCTGAGACCGGATGATTCAACCGCCCGATTCCAGATTTTGATAATCCCCGAATATGTGTAAGAACTCCCTTCCGGATTTGGAAATAGCCACTGAATATCGTCCCACATATTTTTCAACCTTAATTCCTTTACCCGCCGTATCTGTGTTTTTAAAATCTCTGCGACTTCTGGCGACATCCGGACAAGGCGTTTGGATGCCTTGCTTTTGGGGCTGGTAATCCGTCCTTGGCTGATATTTCGCTGAACCTGGACAAGCCCGTTGAAAAAGTCAATATCCCCTACTTGCAACCAGTGCTGACGCATCAGATACGATTGAGCATCTCAAGTCGGAGCATAGTGAAAATTTTGGAAATATCCTGAGCCTGTTGCGGTTGTCAGCGGTCAGT
>CAIMCT010000333.1 GCA_903839535.1 uncultured Desulfobacteraceae bacterium | reverse complement strand
CCGGCAGGGAGACAGTTACCGGAGAATTCGGGGCAATGATGGAGGTCGAACTTATAAATGACGGACCTGTTACAATTATAATTGATACCAAAACAAAAGAGTAGATCAGTAAATATGAATCAATGTCGTTTAGTTAAGAAAACCATTCAAAAGTACTGATTTATTGATATTTTGATGAAAATAGTTCTTTGAAATGTTTGTAGTTATTGGGTTATTTTCTATTTTGTGGGATATAAGGGGGTGACCTCAATTATCAACCAAATAGAAGACTATCGTGAAATTTTATCTAATAATATAGCTTATGAACTTGAAGATGAGGAGTATAGAGGCCATTCAAAACGTGGCCCAAAGGGGGTATTTTCAAGAGATAGGAAGCTAACATTTAAGAACTTAATCGTAATTATCATCATCTTTAAGAGTTCCATACAACGTGAGTTAGACCGGTTTTATAAAGTGGTCAAAAGCGGGGATTTCAACATTCGGGAAGTCACCAAAGGTGCTCTCTCGCAAGCACGTGCTAAGTTGGATCCCTGGGCTTTCAAACGCTTGAATGATGTTGCCTGTAATACTTTTTATGAACTGGCCCCATATTATGTTTGGCATGACTTTCGAGTTTTAGCTGTTGATGGTACCCGATTGGTGTTGCCAAATCATCCGAGTGTGGTTGCGGAATTTGGTCAACACAGTTTTGGTCCAAAGGCTGATAGTCCGCGATCCCTGGCGTTGGCTTCAATGCTGTATGATGTTCTCAATCAAATGACAATAGACGCGGAGATTGCACCTTATTCTGATAGCGAACGTGATCTTTTGCTAAAACACATCGAAAAGACAAAAGCCGGGGATATTTTATTGCTTGACCGGGGATATCCCTGCATCTGGCTTCTTTTCCTGTTAAAGGCACGTGGAGTTGAATTTTGTGTGAGAATGAAAGACGACTGGTGGCTTTCAGTAAAAGAGTTTGTTGAAAGTGATGAAAAAGAGCGAATTGTAACTTATAAGCTTCCTAAGAAAGATCGTAAAAAATTGGAAGATTATCCTCAAATGATGGATCAAAACATAACCTGTCGTTTGATTAAAATCGAGTTGGAAAATGGTGAAAAGGAAATCTTGTGTACTTCATTAACTGACATGAAAAAATATGATTACTCTGATTTCGAGGAACTTTACCATTACCGTTGGAATGAAGAGGAAGCATATAAGTTGCTCAAGAGCAGGATAGAACTTGAAAACTTCTCGGGCAAAACAGCAATAGCAGTGCAGCAAGATTTTTTTGCCAAGATATTATTGATGAGTCTCTGTGCCGCATATGCACACCCTATTGAAGAGAGAGTCACCAATGAATACAAGGCGGACAATGAAAGGGCGTATGATCAGAAGATCAACAGAACAAATGCACTTTCCATGACCCAGGATATCCTTATAAGTGTAATGATAAAAAGGCAATACAAAAAGGCATTAGAGGCTTTTGACGATATTGTCAAAAAGACCAGGGAAATCATCAGACCAGGAAGAAGCGAGCCCCGAAAGATGAAGCCCAAACGACCTTATTCTATGAACTACAAACGATTATAAAAAAATGCTAACTAAACGACATTGAATCACATATTCAGAAATTATGAAAAAAGTTATTAAGTATGGTTTAATAGCACCTTGCCTGCTAATCGCATTGATGCTTTTTCCCCAGGCAAAAAATTTGATTCCTGTTGTTACTGGAAATGCACGGGTTGATGAACTCATCAGCAAGATGACTCTGGAAGAAAAAGTCTCTATGATTCACGGCCAGCCGGAACCTGATGTGACTAATCAGGGTCAGGCAGGTTTCATTCCCGGTATTCCCCGCCTCGGAATTCCTTCAGTACGTTTTACTGATGGGCCACACGGGG
>CAIMCT010000332.1 GCA_903839535.1 uncultured Desulfobacteraceae bacterium | reverse complement strand
TGAGCCAATTGCAAAACTAGCCAACATGATATGAAAATCGAAGAAAATCAGAGAAAACACAAGAAACAAATGGGGTTTTGCAATTACCTCTTAAGTAAGGCAGATTTTTTTTAAGCCAATCAAGTTCAACTTTTAACTGGCCAATCTGCTGATATAAGGTTTCCATTACCTGCTCGTTATTCTTGTCCTGTTTTTCTGTTTTCTCTGAGAATCCGGTTCTAATATGCTTGATGGCCTGTTGCCTCCACCGGCCAAGCATGGTAACGTGAGCGCCGCATTGTGAACATAGTTCAGCCGTTGTTCGAGTTTCTCTTATGGCTTCCAAAGCGACCTTTGCTTTGAAATCGGCTGAATACTTTTTGCGTTGCATTTTATTATCATTTCCCTCCATTTTGGGTTGTCTTGCTTCTATACCTCATAGCTTAGCAGACTGTCCAGTTTTCGGGGGTAACTATAAGGAGGAAGAGACAATGCCATTTTTTATCACTGAAGATCATGTGAAGCTCTACTACGAGGACCGGGGGAAGGGGAAGCCTGTTGTTCTCATTCACGGACTCACGGCGAGTCGCCGCCATTACAAGAAGCAGATTCCAGAGCTGAGCCGGGAATACCGGGTGATCGCCTGCGATCTGCGGGGTCACGGTGATTCGGACCGTCCGAAGGATGGAGTCACTCTCCCGCGCCTGGCGAAGGACATCAGCGAGCTGATCGCCTATCTGGGCCTGCAAGATGTTACGCTGGTCGGCTGGTCTATGGGAGGCCATGTTATCTTCGAGTACGTCAAGCAGTTCCAATGCCGGAATCTCCATAAAATCACCATTATCGACATGGCGCCCAAGCTCATGAAAGCGGACGACTGGGCTTACGGAGTGCGTGGCATCAGCGGAAAGTTCGGCGATTTCACGCACCAGGACAATCTGCTGCTGATGTCCATCATGAGCGATAACTGGGAACAGTACAGCGCTCTACTGATCCCTAGGCTGTTCAACCGATCCCACGTCGAACCGGGGGTGAACATTTTTACTGCTCCCGATTTTCCCTGGAAGGACGATCTGGCCTGGCTCTACGAAGAGGCCAAGCGGAATACTCCCCATGTGATCCTTTTCCTCTGGATTTCCCTGATGATGCAGGACTACCGTCCCCAGTTGGCCGAAATCACCGTTCCGTGCCTGCTGGCCTGGGGAAAGGAGAGCAACTATTACGGGGAGGATACATACGCATACATGCAGTCCGCCATGGTTCGCTCGCCGGAGGTGTCCGTGGTTCCCTTTGACGGCTGTGGACACGCCCTTCATATCCAGGACCCGGAGCGATTCAACCAGACCCTCATGAGCTTTATCGGGGTCGGGAGCATCTGACTTCGATCCGTAGGCGGGAGTTCGAATCCCTCTCGCAAAACACTGATGACGCGCCCGTGAACCACATCGTGAATACAGCCATGTTTTTGAAACTCGCTTCAAAAGAATAAAGGATTTTTCGCCTTATGCAATTCAACAAGAGCTTATTGGACAAACTAACCAGCGTAAAGGATTTCCCGACACTTCCCCATATTCTTCTGCAGTTGATTAAAACTTGCAACTCGGACAGTGGAAGCCTTAATGAAATATCCAGCATCATCGAAAAAGATCCTGCACTTACCAGCCGAATTTTGAGACTGGTGAATTCTGCATATTATTCAACAAAAAAACACAGAATCGACAGTGTTGATGGAGCCGTCGGCTTTCTGGGTACCAATGCCATCAAAAATATTGCCATTTCCAGTTCCGTTCATGAACTTTTTCAGAAAGTCAAATCGAGATCAGGCTTTAATTTAAAACGCTTCTGGTGGCATTCTTTAAAGTGCGCGATCCTGGCAAAATTGATCGCCAAGAAACAGAATTTCAATAATCCGGACGAAGCTTTCTTGTCCGGAATGCTTCACGATCTCGGCAAAATCATACTTTGGGTAAATTTTCCGGAACAATATGCGGAACTTCTGGAAAGACAAAAGGACCGCCCCGACTCAATCCTTGCCGGAGAAACCCGGTTGGGCGCCAATCACGCTGAAATCGGATCCTGGCTGC
>CAIMCT010000331.1 GCA_903839535.1 uncultured Desulfobacteraceae bacterium | reverse complement strand
TGTAATTTCAGAGGCTTCTGAAATTAGATGCCCGGATTTTTCAACTAACTTGCAGTTTACAAGGACATTTCCGGCCATAATCATAGCTTGGGCCCGCTGCCTACTGGCGACAAGCCCTTTTTCAACCATCAACCGATCCAGTCGTATTTTGGGTTCAGCCACAAGCTACACCGTCAACAACTGTCTGGATGCCTGAGCAATCGCCTGCGCGTCGATGCCATATTTGGATCGAAGCAGGGACTGAGGACCGTGTTCCACGAAAGTATCGGGAATTCCCAGACGGGTTAATCTGTAACCTGTTATGGCATTGTCACTCAAGCATTCCAGAACCGCGCTGCCGAACCCGCCCTGCAGAACATTTTCTTCCACGGTGACAATGTGCGGTATCTTTTGGGCAAGGGGACAGATCATGTCAATATCCATGGGTTTGACAAACCTGGCGTTGACTATGGTTGCCGATATGCCTTCTTTTAGAAGTATTTCCTGCGCCAGAAGGGCTTCCCCTACCGTTCTGCCTATGGCCAGAATCAGCACATCATTGCCGTGTTTGAGGATTTCCGCCTTTCCAATAGGAAGCAGAGGCCAATCAGAGTCGATATTCACACCCCATCCGGCACCCCGTGGATAGCGCATGGCGACAGGTCCTGAATGTGCGATAGCTGTGGCCAGCATGGCGCAAAGTTCATTTTCATCTTTCGGGGCCATAACCACCATGTTGGGGAGACTTCTAAGAAATGAGAAATCAAACAGGCCGTGATGGGTAGATCCATCCTCTCCAACAATACCTCCGCGATCAATAGCAAACACCACTGGCAGCGCTTCCAGGCAGACATCATGAAGAATCTGGTCGTAGGCCCGCTGGAGAAATGTTGAATAAATGGCGACAACAGGCTTGAATCCTTCGGTTGCCAGGCCAGCAGCAAAGGTGACTCCATGCTGTTCGGCAATACCAACATCGAAAAACCGCTCTGGATATATTTCAGAAAATTTGATCAGCCCGGTTCCTTCGGGCATGGCGGCAGTAACCGCCACAATTTGTTTATTGGTTTCGGCCAACTGTATCATGGCCTTTCCAAAGACTTCGGTATAGGTTGGAGCAGCAGGTTTGCGGCCGTTGCTGATTCCGGTTTGAATTTCAAAACACCCGACTCCATGAAAATGAATGGGATTTTTTTCAGCGGGCAGGTATCCCTTGCCTTTTACAGTTGAGACATGCAGGAGTACCGGATCATTCAGCATTTTTATGTTGTTCAGGATATCAATCAAGTGATCCAGTTTATGGCCGTTGATGGGGCCAAAATATTCAAAGCTGAAGGCTTCAAACAGCATGCCTGGCGTGATAAATGTCTTAAAAGAATCTTCGGATCGCTTGGCGAATTGATAAACATCATCGCCGATCATGGGCAGCGATTTTAGAAAATCACCAAATTCCTTACGCAGATCCTGAAGCATCTTGGCGGAAAATTTTCTGCTGAGAAACGAGGAAAGCGCACCCACATTCTGATTGATGGACATTTCATTGTCATTGAGGATGACTATGATGTCTTTATGGATATCGCCTGCCTGATTGAGTCCTTCATAAGCCATGCCGGCTGTAAGAGATCCATCTCCGATCACCGCTATCACCTTGGCTGGATCATTTTTCAACCGTTTGGCGCAGGATATTCCCAGACCTGCAGAAATGGAGGTACTGCTGTGGCCGGCTGAAAAGGCATCATAAGGGCTCTCGCTCCTTCGGGTAAAGCCTGATATGCCATTGTGCTGGCGCAGCGTATGGAACTGATCTTTTCTGCCGGTCAAAAGCTTATGAGCGTATGCCTGGTGGCCCACATCCCAAACAATTTTATCTTTAGGGGCTTCAAAGACATAATGTAAGGCAATGGTCAGCTCCACAGCACCCAGGCTGGAGGCCAGATGACCTCCGTTTTTGGAAACTACCTGGACAATTATTTTCCGAAGTTCCGCAGCCAGAGCCGGCAGATCAGATCGGGGTATTTTTTTTAATTCAAGCGGTGATATGATAGTGTCGAGCAGTCCCACAGTTAATTATATCCTTTAATAAGGAAGGGGCAGATAAAGAGACCCTGTCCCCTCGTCCCTTTTTTCATTTTTTTCTATTGATAATGTATGTAGCAATGGCGCGAAGGGGATCTGCATTATGGTCAAAACGTGCCAACGAGTCAATGGCGCGAGAAATCAGGCGAGAGGCCGCTTCTTTGGATTCAGACAGCCCCAGCAGGGAAGGGTAGGTGCTTTTGCATCGATGCTGATCAGTGCCGGCTCCTTTTCCCATGATTAAAGGATCTCCTTCTACATTTAAAATATCATCTGTAACCTGAAAGGCAAGTCCAATATTTTTCGAATAGACTTTCAGAGAGGCGATCTGATCGAATGATCCTTGTCCCAGCAAAGCCCCGGAACAAACCGAAGCCTCAATCAGGGCGCCGGTTTTTAACAAATGGAGTTCTTCCAGTTCTGATAACAAAAGACTTCTCCGCTGTTCAGCCAGCATGTCCCGCATCTGCCCCTCGACCATGCCCTTGTAACCCGCCGCAACGGAAATTACTGAAATGATGTCCAGCCAGTGTTCAACTGGAACCTTCTTTCGAATTTCCTTTGAAGAAAGCGTTTCGAAAGCAAGGGTCAACAGAGCATCTCCGGCAAGAATGGCTGTAGCGTCATCAAAGGCAATGTGACAGGTGGGTCGGCCTCTTCTGAGGCAATCGTCATCCATTGCCGGCAGATCGTCATGAATCAGGGAATAAGTATGAACCATCTCCAGAGCGCAGGCAACCGGCAATGCCAGCTCCGCATTGCCGCCAACTGTTTCACAGGCAGCCAGGCAGAGGATCGGTCTCAGTCGTTTTCCTCCGGACATCAGCGCATACCGCATGGCCTCGACGATTCGGGTCTTGGGCTGAGGAGCTGTTCCCAGAATCCGGTGAAACACCGCATCAATCTGCTGACGTTTATCAAGGAAATATAACTTTAAATTAAGCATGTTATGATATATTTATTAATGTAATACATTAACTAATAACCCAAGCGTTCAGGTTGAGACTGAATACAAGTAAATATGACTTTAAATCAAAAAAATCAAGCATGTTATGATATATTTATTAATGTAATACATTAACACTGCTTTACTTTAAGTCTTCGGCCTGATTTTCTTCGAAAGGGACTTCCTGAATAGAGCCGTCCGAATCCTGAAGCAGGACGGTAATCCGCTGCTCGGTTTCGTCAAGCTTTTTGGTGCAAAATCTTGACAACTGAATCCCTTCTTCAAATTTTTTCATGGCCAGCTCCAGCGAAAGCTCGCCAGTTTCCAGCTCCTGTGCGATTTGCTCAAGCTGTTTCATGGCGCTTTCATAAGTCTGTTTTGCCATCGGATAATATCCTTTTCACTGTACAGAGCAAGGCCCCCTTGGCCAGAATAATTTCCAGATCCTGCCCAACACGGACATCATTCGAATCGCAAACGACGACTGCCTTGGGTACAGAACGGGCAATGCCATACCCCCTGGACAGAATCGCCAGAGGACTGAGGGCTTGAAGCCTTGCAGCCAGTTCACGAAATTCGGCTGTATTTTTAGTTAAAATAAACTTGATATAATTCAGATTATCATGTCTATATTGTTGAAGTACTATATATGATTTTTGTATTTGAATTCTCGGACTTGAGGACAGCAATGTGTTGGTTCGCCATGCCAGTCTTTCCCTGTGCTGCTGAAGCTGGATCATCATGGCGCGAGTAATCCTTCCGGATATTTCATCCAGACGCATTCGGGAATCCTGAATCCGCCGCCGGGGATGGATCAGACGCCGAGTGCTTTCTGAAAGCCTGGTCTGGAGTTGTTCGATATACCGATATGTCCGGGATGTTATTTTATGGGTCAGCTCCGAACAACGTCGAACAAGTTTGTCACGGGAAGGCGAAACCAGTTCAGCGGCAGCGGAAGGTGTTGGCGAGCGAAGGTCAGCGACAAAATCAGCAATTGTAAAATCTGTCTCATGGCCAACAGCCGAAACCACCGGAATTTGTGATATGAAAATCGCCCGTGCAACACGTTCAGAATTAAACGCCTGAAAATCCTCCAGAGATCCGCCGCCCCTGGCCAGAATGATGACATCCGATGTGTTGCGGTAATTTAAAAGCTGAAACGCCTTTTCGATATCGTCAACGGAGCCATCTCCTTGTACCTTTACCGGAACAATTTCAATTGGTATGCCCGGAAAACGTCGGGTTACAACATGGATGATATCGTGAATCACTGCGCCTGTTGGGGATGTGATCACGCTGATTCTGGAAGGTAGAAATGGCAGGGGCTTTTTGCAGCTTTCTTCAAATAGACCTTCGGCGGCCAATTTCGCCTTCAATTGCTCAAAAGCGATTTGCAGGGCGCCAATACCTTTGGGTTCTACATATTCAAGAATGATCTGATAAGCGCCTCTGGGTTCATAAACACTTATTCTGCCCAGTCCGACAATGCTGAGACCATCTTCAATATCAAACTTCAGGTTTAACATCGGAGCCCGAAACATTACTGTGGCAATCTGGGAACGCGCATCTTTCAGGGTAAAATATCCGTGACCGGATGAGGGTCTGTGAAAATTGGAAATTTCACCGGTTATCCAAATCAGGGAAAAGTTTTTTTCAAGCAGTCCCTTGATTTGATCATTGATTTCAGAAACCGAATATATGCGCCGCTGTTCAATCATACAGGATTCTTCTATTAATACATTAAAGTTGCGTTGCAAAGTGTCGCAGGTCAAAAGATATTCTGATGTCGCAGCTCAACAGATATTCTGGTGCGATTCCACGACAAACCAGCATGCCGGTTGATGTCAGGCGGGCCCCAAAAGCCATGGATTTGAGATAATTCCAACGTCTGATAATGGATATTATGTAAACTTTTTAATCAGAAGAGATCTTTGTCCGTTTTCTTACAGCTTTTTAGCAATTCCGTCTTCTGGCAAAATGATATTCTGGCCGGAAATATTCTCTGGCAAAACAGGTTTCTGATGTCTGGCAAGAAATTCTCTGACAGCAGGAATCGCAAAAACGGCATCATGCGGCATATCGCTTAGACAGGTGGCCAAAACTGCACATTTTTTATGGATTGATAACTGCTTATCAAGTATCATGACGAAGTGGCCCCTGATTTTACAGAGTCCGCTTTTGACTTTAAGGCTTCCTGTGGACAATTTCTGTTCAGAGACAACAATGCCCAGCTTGTCTGCAATATCCTTAAGCCCAAGATATATCTGCTCCGGCTTCATGGATTAAAACCGCCGTGAAAGCATGGTTCGCATGAAAATGACAAGTCTATGATTTGGCCAGTTCTATGGCTTCTTTCAGATTAAGGGTTCCGCTGTAGAGCGCTTTTCCGGTAATCACACCGATAACGCCCGACTTGGATAATGGTAACAGGGTCAGGATATCCTCAAGGGTGGATACTCCGCCGGAGGCCACAATCGGAATAAGTACGGCCTCTGCGAGCTGCCTGGTTTCCTCAATATTGGGCCCGGTCTGCATGCCATCCCGGTGAATGTCCGTAAAATTGATGGCCGCAACTCCATAATTTTCAAACTGTCTGGCCAGATCAATAGCCAAAATATCGGTGGTCTGAGTCCAACCCTCAATGGCCACCCTGCCCTTTCTGGCATCTATGCCAACGACGATGCATCCGGGGTGATCCTTGCATGCCTGCCTGACTAATTGCGGATTTCGGATGGCTTCCGTTCCGATGACTACTTTTGCAATGCCGATATCAAAATATTGTTGAATGGTCTTCAAGTCCCGAATCCCGCCTCCTACCTGAACCGGGATGTGAATGCTTTCAATAATCTTCTGAATGGACGAAAGATTTTGCGGACTTTTTTCAATGGCGCCGTTCAGATCCACAACATGCAGCATCTCAGCGCCCTGATCTTGCCATTGTCTGGCCATAGCCGAAGGGTCATTTGAAAATATGGTTTCAGCGTCCATACGGCCTTGAAGAAGCCGGACACATTTACCGTTCTTGATGTCAATAGCCGGAATAATCATCATGGCTGGGGAAATCTCCTTAGAATGTCCTCTAATCCGCCCTGAGCCAATTCTTCGGCGGTAATCCAACTGGCCCCTCTTTTGATGAAGCTGCCCAGTTCCAGGATGTTTTCACTTAGCGGTCGCTGCGTCTGATCAAAATGCCCAGCCCAGACAATTCTCCCACTGTCAACATGGATCAGATGAAGGTCAAAAGAGACAGATGCCGCAGATTCCACAGATGCGCGATTTCCCTTACGCTCCTGGAAGCGAAAAATATTTCCAATGAGTACTGCATCCGCCCCTGCCCGTTTTCCCGTATTGATATAAAGATTAAGATACGCTTCAGCCGCATTATCGGGGCCGGACATCATGCCGGAGAGCATATCCTGAGATCCTTCAGAAGAAAGAATGGTGTATGCCTGGTCTTTTTCCATAAGCGAGATAAGCTGGGATGTCATAAAAGGCCCTGCAGAATCTGGCACAACTCCGGTGGTCATAACCTGACCGCAAAGATGACATCTGACATTAATATTTGATTCATAAAGAAGTGATACATCATGAAAAGGAAGTATCAAAATACTCTTAATACTGAATGGCAGCCGTGCTGATTCCGAATGAATCGCCGGTGTGCTGCATGAGTACAGCATCAAACATGCAAACAGGATGAAACTCATGCGCAGTACAGGGTTCTTAAAAGATGTTTTCATATTATAGTAAGCCTTTTGTAGAATGGATGTCCGTAATGCGTCTGTCCATGGAAACAGCTCCGTCAAGGGCGCGGCCGGCAGCCTTGAACATGGACTCCAGAATATGATGTTGATTTTCGCCATACCATACGTTGATGTGCAGATTCATTCCCGCACGCACCGAAAATGCTCTGAAGAACTCCTTGCAGAGCCCGACATCGAAACGATCGCCTGCTTCAGGAAACAAGCCTGGAACCCGAAATACCAGGTAAGGCCTTCTGGATAAATCAACGGTAACTGCCGTCAAGGTTTCATCCATCGGAACCACGGAATGTCCATAACGCTGAATACCTTGTCGATCGCCCAACGCCTTGTCGAATGCATCCCCCAGCACCAGACCAACATCTTCCACCGTATGATGAAGATCAACATGAAGATCGCCTTTTGCCTGAACCGACAAATCGAAAAACCCGTGAGCTGTAAAAAGTGTGAGCATGTGATCCAAAAAACCGATGCCGGTCGATATATCCCGTTTTCCAGTTCCATCCAGATTCAGTGTCAGTTGAATGTCGGTTTCAAGGGTTTGGCGAACAATTGATGCAATTCGTTCCATGAAAAGACCTTATATAATGGTAAATGATGTCCCCAAAAGAGGTAAAAGATGCCCAACTTTGAAAAAGGAGGGTACGGATGGTAATTATATTTACTTCAACAGAAATTACTAACGAACGTATCCCATAAAGTCAACAGGATTTAATGTCTCTATGATTTTATATGCCTGCATGGCTATCGTTCCTTGTTTAAATACTCCCCAGTCTGAAGCCTAAAAATACGAGAAAGAGTCCTAAAACATTGTTCAGCAGCATATTTCCCATGGCAATCCAGTGACTTCCAGCATGAATTGCGGTGAATGTTTCATACCCATAGGTTGAAAACGTGGTCAGTGCTCCCAGAAAACCGGTTACAAAAAAAAGCCGAGCAGATGGGTTCATCAACTGGGTACGGTCTGCAAGCGCAAAAGAAATACCGATCAAAAAACATCCTCCCAGGTTAACTATGAGCGTTCCCCAGGGAAATCCGGTTCCAAAAAGTCTTACCGATAGCAGGGAAATGCCATATCGGCTCAGAGCTCCCATGCTTCCCCCTATCATCACAAGGGCGATCTTTGTCAGCGGATGTCCCCACAGTGCTTCCATAACACTCCACGTTCTTTTCCGAAAAAGGCATTACTGTCTTGAATTATAACTGGCTTCCGCAAGGAGCCTTGAACATCGCAGTTTATGTCCATTTACAGCATAAGCATAATAAAATTGAATTAATTCAATCTATCCATTATGATGATCTCAATGTCAAGTCCATTTCCCTGTATATAAAGGTAAAGGGTTTCCAATGAAAACTTATTTTTTTGGCGATATTCACGGCAATTCCTTTGCTCTTGAGGCCGTGATTCAGCATTACCGGCAGATAAAGCCGGATAACATCTATTGCCTTGGTGATCTGGTGGGCTGGCTTCCCTTTGGCGACCGAACCCTGACCCATATACGTTCCCTGAATTTGCCGACAGTAGCCGGAAATCATGATCTGATGGTTGCAGGCCTTTTTCCGGATCATCCCAACCAATTAGACAGAATGCAGGCCAGCGCCTATAATTCGGGACTCCTGTCAACTCTTCCTGGTGCCATGGATTATCTGTTTTCCCTGCCGCTGTCCATCGAAACCACAGAGATGGCCATCCTTCATCACAGCCCATTTCATCTTCCAAGCCCAGGAATGACACCAGCCATCACCCATTTCAATTATTTGGATGAAGCAGCGCTTTCGGGGTGCCTTGGAGCGTGGCGTTCTTTCCCCAAAAAAATGATTTTCAGCGGACATGACCATAAACCGGCCGTATATGAACTTGTGGAAACGGAGAAAATGCCGAATCTGAATGATATCCGGATCCACAGACCGACTGCCGGTGAGTCAATGACGATTTTGCTGAATTCAGGATCACGCTACTGGATCAAGGCTGGAAGCGTCGGAGGCCCTTACCGGGATGGCGTCTTTGCCGCCAACTCGGTTTTATGGGACAGCAGCGCGCAAACCCTCACTCTCTTTCGTATCCCCTACCCTCTTGATCAGTTGCGCCATGATCTGTCGAATAACCGCTACTGCCGAAATCTTAAAACCCTTCTTCCATATTTGGATTACAAAAGGACCTGCTAAAAATTGAGAGCATATTTAGACGGATATTGGGCTTTGGAACCTATTGCATTTGTACTTGGCCTTTGCATCGGCAGTTTCCTGAATGTGTGCATCTACCGAATCCCGATATTGAAATCCATTGTATCGCCAGGATCTACATGCATGTCCTGCAATCAACCGATCCGTTTTTACGACAACATTCCTGTGATCAGTTACCTTCTTCTTCGCGGGCGATGCAGGAACTGTAAAACCCCTTTTTCTTTCCGATATCCCCTGATTGAGCTGCTGAGCGGATTATTTGCGCTCGGAGCATTTCTGCGATGGGGAATGAGCGCGGAATCTCTGATTTATTACGGATTCATCGCTGTTCTTGTGGTGATCACCTTTATTGATATCGACCATTATATTATTCCTGACATCATTTCTCTTCCCGGCATTCCTGTCGGCGTAATCGCCAGTTTTTTTCTGCCGGAAATGACGTTCAAGACATCCATAATAGGGATGTTGTTGGGCGGCGGAATCCTGTACACAGTGGCTTGGACATATAATTTTTTTGCCCATAAAGAAGGCATGGGCGGTGGCGATATCAAGCTGCTGGCCATGATCGGCGCTTTTGTCAGTTGGAAAGGGGTTCTGGTGACCCTGTTTATCGGCTCTATTGTTGGAACACTGGCAGGCGGTGCCGTCATGCTCTATACCCGATCCTCTCTGAAACTGAAAATCCCGTTTGGGCCTTTTCTGGCAATTGGCGCAATGATTCATATTTTCTTTGGGGAAGACCTGATATACTGGTACTGGAATGGGCTTCAGTAACGCAGCAATCTGAATACTGATGTGCATGTTGACCTTCACGGTTTTTTCCATTAGAGTAACATACCGCTACTCGTTAAAGGATGGTTATGAAACGTCTCCAGATCGGACCTCTGGGTAAAGTATAAGGAAAATGAACGTGGATACTGGAAGCAACTATTTGATGTCGCCCAAGATTGATTTTGCATTCAAATTGATCTTTGGTGATGAAAAGCACAAGGAAATCACCATTGCCTTTCTGACTGCGGTGTTGAAAGTGCCCAAGGGCGAGCTTGCGGATATAGAAATCATCAACTCGGAGCTGTTGCGGCAATATGAACAAGACAGGAAAGGGATTCTGGATGTGCGTGTCAAGACGCGTGACGGCCGCCAAATCGACATAGAAATCCAGATATTGCCGACGGTATTTATGCCGGAGCGAACATTGTTTTACTGGTCCAAAATGTATGCCTCGCAGATTCGTGCGGGAGACGGATATGAACTGTTAAAGAAGTGCATTACCATCAACATAGTGGATTTTGATTGTACGCCGCTGAAGCAGGTCCACTCATGCTATACTGCGAACTGGCATAATTTTACGTTTTTGATCCCCCACCCCAACCCTCCCCCGCTGGGAGAGGGAGTTTATGAAAAGCGCAGATTATGCCAGTTCGCAGTATATCATCTCACAGAAGATATTAATAAAGGTCACCGTCTGACTGATGTTCTTGAAGTGCATTTTCTGGAGCTGCCCAAGCTGTTTGAGGAAGGGATATCCATTCGTGAGGATGATGCCATTGTGCAATGGATGCTGTTTATTGATGGGAGTTCAATGGAGGTGATGGAGATGTTGGCGGAAAAGAACAAGGATATCTGGAGTGCGTATAGCCTGCTGAAAATCATCTCGAACGATGAAAAGACCCGGATGGTCTATGAGGCTCGTGAGGCCGAACTGATGGATCAACGGACACGGATCAAATCAGCCGAAGAAATCGGCGTTAAGAGGGGTAAAGCAGAAATAATTCAGGTGTTGCTGGCAAGAGGGATGACAGTTGAAGATGTGGCATCTATCGCGGGCATGGATATAAGCGGGGTGGCTGAAATCCAGAAAGGAGTGCTGGGTCACGCTGAAAATGTTAAGATATAAAAGCCAGTTGCTTGCTTCGCAACTCGTAATGCTCTCCAACCCCAGGCAACTGACCTTTCAGCCTTCGGGAGAATGTTATACTGAGAGCTGGTGTAATTTGCGCTTTTGAACCCCCCAACTCTCCCCTACTGGAGAGGGAGTGCAAGTAGAGCCGGCATCCTGCCGGCTGCAGCAGCCGGCAAGATGCCGACTCTACGGCGAAAGATTATGCCAGTGTACAGTATAATATCGGTATCACTGGAGCATAAGACAACTCAAAACATATAATATACCATAATGTATTTAAAAAAATTTAACATGGATAGACAGGATAGAAAGCATTCTTCGTATCTTTCTTAAATTCGATCACCCTATATATGAAAATGATACTTCCCCCTTTGGAAAAGGGAGACCGAGCCTGTATTAATAAAAACATAGCCTATCAATCCAGTGAATCGCCCTATCGGTCCCGCTTACCTTATTGTTAACCCTCGCTTTGCTACGGTTGTTCTCGCAATCGTGCCTGACAAACGGCCTTACTACTGGTTGACGATCTTGACATTGTCGTATATACAATAAATATGATTTGAATTGAAACAAAACGGCTGATAAACCTTGAAAAGCATCATCTCGACTTTGCCGATGCGGGACTTGTACTGTCCAATCGTTATTGCCTGGAGTTTGAAAGTGTCCGTAATGGATAAGCCAGACATCAATCATTTGCGTATGTCGCCAAAGTGTTGACTGTACTGACAGTTATCTGGTTGCCTGGTGAAGAACAACGCATCATCAGCTTTCGCAGATCTAATACATATGAAAGGGAGGCGTACCATGCCTGGCTTGAAAAAGATTTCACAGACTAACTGGGATTGGGTAAAGCAGGATGCAGCATCCGATGCTCCCATAGCGTACGATCCTGAAACTGACCTGTATGATCCTAATGACTCTGCACAGGTGATTGCCTTTTTTTCATCCGCAAAAGTAGTCCGTAAACCCGGACGGCCAAAATCCGAAACAAACAAAGTGCCGATCGCCATCCGTCTTTCCCCAGATGTGGTTGAATATTTCAAGGCCACCGGCGCAGGGTGGCAATCGCGGATTGATGCAGCCCTCCACGAATGGATGTCTGAGCATCCGCCGAAACCTGTGTGAATTTTATTCGCCGGCACATTTAACAACTGGCAAATGTACAACCATCATGAAGACGGTCAGTTTACCTGCTGATATCATCCACAATCGCCGATTCATAAACCACTGGTCGGCAATAACCGCATTCACAGGATAATTTTATGAAAATACTGATTACAGGAGGCGCTGGTTTTATCGGCTCTCATCTGGCTGAGGCCTACCTTGAAAAAGGAGATGATGTCTATATTATTGATGACCTTTCAACCGGGTCACTGGACAATCTTCAGTCTATGACGAGCGACCCACGTTTTCAAAACCGTATATTCGTTACGGTGGATACGATTCTGAATCACGAGAGCATGCTGGAGCTGATCGGTATCTGTGATGTCGTCTTTCATCTGGCAGCCGCAGTTGGAGTTCTCACAATTCTTGAAAAACCCCTTGAATCCATTCGCACCAATATTCAGGGAACCGAAAAAGTCCTTGAGCTATGCAACAAATTCAAGAAAAAAGTCCTGATTGCCTCCACCTCGGAAGTTTATGGCAAGCACATGCACGCCCCGCTTGTTGAAACCGATAACATCATCTATGGACCATCCAGCAAATTTCGATGGAGTTATGCAGCTTCCAAGCTGATGGATGAATTTACGGCGCTGGCCTACTATCGCACCCATGGCTTGAAAACCATTATCGCCAGGCTGTTCAATACGGTTGGCCCCCGTCAGACTGGTGCTTACGGCATGGTCATCCCCCGGTTTGTGGATCAGGCATTGAGCGGCAAACCGCTGACCATTTATGGAGATGGTTCGCAAACCCGAACATTTACTTATGTGAAAGACGTGGTACATGCGTTTATGGAATTGATGGAAACCGATGACGCGGCAGGGCAGGTATTAAATGTCGGTGGCATTGAAGAAATCTCCATTCGCAGCCTGGCTGAAAAGATTATAGGACTGACCGCATCCAGTTCCCGGATTGAATACATCCCTTATGAAAAAGCCTTTGGAAAAGATTTCGAGGATATGCAGCGAAGGGTTCCAGGAATTGAAAAGATACATAAGCTGATTGGCTACGACCCAAAAACCACTCTGGACGAAATTCTTCGCCAGGTCATCGCCTCGAAGCAAGTCAGTTAGGTGCAAAATAACCGGACAAACAGAAAAAACGAAAAAGGATGGCCGCCATGATTATGGATACCCCAGGCTGGATAACTGAGAGGATTCTGCTGCTCGGCAGGAGGGAATCCTGCGTTTACCTGATAAAAGGAAATGACGAATATGCCCTGATCGGCGGCGGAACAGCCTATATTATTCCAGACATTCTCGATCAACTGAAACGATTTGATGTCCCGGAAGATCAAATCGGGCGCATGATTATTCTCCACGCTCATTTTGATCACTGTGGCATCATCCCTTTTTTCAAGAAACGCTGGCCATGGGCGGTGATAGCAGCATCTGTCCGCGCTCAAGTACTTCTTTCAACCCCCAAAGTCGTCCAGAGTATTGCCAAGCTAAATCAATTTATGATTTCAAGCTCTGGACGAGATGATGTTGCCCGGAACCTCGGCATTGAATTTCTCGGAATAACGACTGAGCAGGTATTGAAAGACGGGGATACGCTGATGTGCGGGGGAATGCGGCTTGAAGTCATAGACGTTCCGGGCCATTCATCCTGCTCACTTGCCGTATATATGCCGGAAAAAAAAGCGCTGTTTGCCTCCGATGCTGGAGGCATTCCTTTTGGGGACAATGTTTTTACGGCAGCAAATTCCAATTTCGATCAGTACATGATCAGCCTTGATAAAATGTCCGGCTATGATGTGGATATTCATCTTGCCGAACATTATGGCGCCAGAACCGGTACGGATGGACGCGAATTCCTACAAAAAGCAAAAGCGTCCGCAATCAAGACCAGAAAGATACTGGAAGATTCATACGCCAGAACCCGCGATATTGCGCAAAGTACCGAAGAAATCACCAAGATTCTCATGGTGGACAGCCCTGTGGATTTTTTTCCGATGGAGGTCGTCGCCCTGGTCGTCGGTCAAATGCTGGCATATATCGCCAAACAAAAACTGGGGCCGAACCAATCTTGACAAGTCTGATAGACCCTGCCAATAGGCTCCCGATAAGCTGTGCGTGTTGACCTTCTCGGTTTTTTCCATTAGAGTGATACACTATATTTTCAAATAACGCGGTAAAGGATGGTTATGAAACAGCATTCACATGATTTTGTTGAAACGTACTCAGAGCTTGTCGGTTTTGGAATGGACAGACAAACAGATGAAAATACAGTCATTTATTATCTTCAAAAATTTTCTGACGATCAACTGATGAAACGACTGATTCCCTCCCTTGCCGATGCTGATCTGGAAGAAATTTTCGGGCTTATCAACCGATTGCTGAGAGCACATCTTTCCGATTCAGAATATCACCGTCTTTTTCTGAAAGAAGATCACCCTTGAGAGACTAAAGACTTAAGACAGATACCTGATATCTGACCCTTTTCTTTAAATAATGGATACGAAATGCTAACAGATACTCACCTAAAACGATACGCCGATACACTGATCTGGGGGCTGAAAACAGCCAGAACCAATCCATTCCGTAAACAGGATATTATATTGATTCGCTATGATTCCATGGCCTTGCCTCTTGCGGAGATTCTTTATGCCAGGGTTCTGGAAATGGGGTTGAATCCCGTTCAACGGTGTACGTTGACATCCAGCATGGAAAAATCATTTTATCAGATCTCCAATCCCAGGCAACTTATCTTTCAGTCTCCTGGAGAACGTGAATTCTACAACAAACTCAATGGCAGCATATATTTGTATGCACCGGAATCCATTACTCACCTGAGCGACGCCGACCCTAAAAAAATCGGCAAGGCCGCAGTAGCCAGGAAGTTTATTCGGGATATCATGAACAAACGCGAGGAAACTGGAGATTTTGGCTGGACCCTGTGTATGCTACCCACGATTGAGCTGGCCAGACATGCCGATCTTTCCATCGACGAATATACACAGCAGATTGTCAACGCCTGTTTTCTGGACCATGTTTCGCCGGTTTCCGAATGGCAGTCCATTTATGAAAAATCCCGGATCATTAAAACAGAATTGAACCACCTGAATGTTCAGTATTTCCACGTTGAATCTTCCAGTGTCGATCTGAAGATCACACCGGGCGACCAGCGAAAATGGATCGGTATCACCGGGCATAATATCCCCAGTTTCGAGCTGTTTATCTCTCCTGACTGGCGGGGAACCCAGGGCGTGTATTTCGCCAATCAGCCATCCTACCGAAACGGCAATTATGTGGAAAACGTCCGGCTGGAATTTAAAGACGGCGTTGCCATAAAGGTTAGCGCTCAGAAAGGAGAGTCCTTCGTGAAAAACCAGCTTGACATGGACAAGGGTGCAAGCCGGTTAGGGGAATTTTCATTAACCGACAAACGCTTTTCAAAAATTGATCGCTTCATGGCCAATACCCTTTTCGATGAAAATTATGGCGGCGCGCATGGCAATTGCCATGTAGCCTTGGGTTCCTCTTACTCCGATACCTACAGCGGAAATCCCGCAGAGTTGACTGAAAAACTGAAGAAGACGCTGGGGTTCAACGATTCCGCTCTGCACTGGGATCTGGTCAACACCGAACAGAAAAGAGTATCAGCACATTTAACAACCGGAGGACAGACAACCATCTATGAAGACGGTCAGTTTACCTTCTGACATCATCCACGATCGCAGGTTCGTGAACCCACTGGTCAGCGACAACCGCATTTCAATGAACCTGCCTTGCCTTCACCTTGTTTCGGGTAAAGCTTCAAACCGGTTCATCGCTACATTCTTTATAGCCTTGTCCGGTTTAAAAATCCTGCCATTCATGGCAATATACACGCCATCCGAAAGCAACTGAACGGCCGTAACAGCGCAGGCAATGTTAAAAACTGCATCGGTCATTTGAAACCGGGCCGGTTGCATGGCGCCAGTCAGCACGATAACTTTTCCTGAAATATCCTGGAGCGCCATGGCTGTCAGGATCATCGTATCCGTTCCATGTGTAATGACAAACAGACGGTTGCTGTCCGCGCTAACAGTGTCATGAATCAGCTTACGGTCAGCATCGGTCAAATCCAGGCTGTCTTTCCTCAACAAAGAGGAAACCTCGTAATCCAGAGTGATGTTGGCGCCTTTCAACACCTCGGAGATTTGCGGATCTCCAATCTGAAATTCACTTTTCTGATCGAAATAAATTTTATCAATCGTTCCGCCGGTCGTGATGATCTTTATCTTCATGATTACTTCCCACTGCCTCACCCATCAACAGGCAGAATTTCAAACGATGTCGTGATCTCGGCGACTCCGCGCACCGTCGCCGCAACCGAGCAGTATTTTTCCTGCGAAAGCCGGATGGCCTGCTCCACTGAACTTTCGGTCAACGTCTTTCCCTTCACCTGATAGTGCAGATTTATCTTGCGGTAGGGCCAAGGGGGTTCAGAATCTCTTTCACCGGTTGCGATAATTTCAAGAAAAGATAAAGGTTCTCGTTTTTTCTCCATAATACCCACTACATCAACAGCCGTACATGACGAAAGTGCAACCAGCAGCATCTCAGAAGGTTTTACGCCGATTCCATGATCTTCTGCAGAAAGTACTACCGAATGGCGGGTAGAATCCACACCGATAAAATTTTTTCCGGAAATCCATTGGACAGTTGTTTGTATCATCAGTAGAAATTCCTTTTCTTGTTACCGTGAAAATACTTTTAAAACACGAAACACACGAAACACAAATAGAGAGGCGGCAACCCCGATTATGTTAGAACGAATATCATAAATCATGGATACTGCAATTCAAATAAAATGACAATAAAATATAATTAGGCATTGATAAACTTGGTATCTATACTGTGAACGGTCATAATCTGCACTTTTTAACCCCCACCCCCTAACCCCCTCCCGCAAGGGGAGGGGGGACTTTCACTCCCTTAATCCCTTTCCGCAAGGGGTCGGGAGTTTGGACATTTACTCCCCCTCCCCCGATGGGAGAGGGAGCTAATGGAAAGCACAGATTGTGCCCGTTCGCAATATACTTGCGTCTTCATCTATTTATTAAAAATAACACTTGCAAAACAATAAGAAATTCAGCATAGTTTTCCCAGTTGTACTACCATGAGAAAGCCCATGCTGAATATCCAATTGACTGAAATTGAATTGCAGATGTGAAGAACTATCGACACAGTTGGTATGGGTTTGGGTTGGAATGTGATTAAATTTGACAACAACTAAAAAAGGAGAACAACTATGGCAGTTTCACTAGCGAAAGGCGGGAATATTTCCCTCGCCAAGGAAGCCCCTGGAATGAAGAATGTGCTTATCGGACTGGGATGGAACGCACGCGCTACCGACGGCGCGAGTTTTGACCTGGATGCATCATGCTTCATGTTGGGCGAAGACAATAAGGTGTCATCAGATGCCAGTTTCATTTATTACAACAACTTGAAATCGGCGTGTGCTTCTGTTGAACATATGGGCGACAATCTGACGGGCGAGGGAGAAGGGGACGATGAGGTGCTGCATGTGTACCTTGACAAGATGCTCCCCACCACCACAAAGTTGGTTTTCGGAGTTACCATTCACGAAGCCGAGCAACGCAAACAGAATTTTGGCATGGTTTCCTCAGCGTTTATTCGTGTTGTAAACAAGGACTCGAACGTGGAAATTGCGCGGTATGACCTTTCCGAAGATGCAAGTACGAACACCGCAATGGTGTTTGGAGAGCTTTATCGTCATGGCAGTGAGTGGAAGTTCAAGGCAGTGGGACAAGGATTTGATGGTGGACTCGGGCCGATGGCGCGGAGTTTTGGCGTAAACGTCTGATATGGTCAGATGAATATACAAGATGGACAGGATAGTTAAAAATACAGAACTGAAAATATTCTTCTTTATCCTGTCCATCCATGTAAATTATAACTTGCACTACATACACATATTGTTTCAACTAATTTTGCTGCCGTTCTTCATTTTTACAAATCTAAATAACTCACCTATCCAGAGAACAAACGACGTTGAGCCAATAATAATTCCCCAGTCTGCTAATGTTAACGGAACTGTACGAAATACTTCGCCTCCAAATTCAACGATTAGAATCTGTCCTAATAAAATAACACATGCTACAATCATGAATCCTACACTTTTACTTAGTCCAGAAAAAGCTGACTTGCCAGTTTCAAAGGCTTTGGCATTGAACATGTTCCAAAATTGCAGCATCACAAAGACTGTAAAGAAACGCGATAAATCATAAATATTTATGGTACCTTGCTCATTGGTGAAGAAACGCAGCAATCCAAACAACAGGGCGACAAACACAAGACCAACAAGCAAAATATTGAAACGCATTGCTGGTGTAATAATAAAGCTATTATTGTTACGAGGTTTATTTTCCATTACCCGTTGATTAGGGGGCAACGATGCCAATGCTCCAGCGGCAAAAGTGTCCATTATCAGATTCACCCAAAGCATTTGTGTTACTGTTAAGGGTAATTCATGCCCAAAAATTGAACCAAGAAAAACAATGATAAGTGCAGCAACATTTATAGTAAGTTGAAACAAGATAAAACGTTGGATGTTTTGATACAAAGAACGGCCCCACATTACAGCCGTTGTGATACTATTGAAAGAATCATCAAGTAAAGTGATATCACTTGCTTCTTTTGCAACGCTGGTGCCTGAACCCATAGATAAACCAACGTGAGCGAAATTTAAAGCTGGAGCATCATTTGTGCCGTCACCGGTTACAGCAACTACTGCACCAGCCCTTTGTAGCAACTGGACAAGACGCTGCTTGTCTGTAGGTCTTGCTCGACACATAATTTTTAACTTTTGTACCTTGATAGCTGCTTCTTCATCGGATAAGGCTTCAAAATCAATACCGGTAATTATGTTATCAGAAGAATCTGATTCTGACCAAATCCCAATCTGACGTCCGATTTCCTTGGCGGTTCCAGGAGTATCCCCTGTTACAATTACTACATCAATACCCGCATCTAAACATTTACTTACTGCTTCCGGAACATCTTTTCTAATAGGATCAGATATTGCGATAATACCCAAGTAAGTTAAATTTGTATTAACCAACTTACCATTTTCAAACCTGTCCATATCATCATCAAGAATTTCATAAGCAAAGCCCAATGTACGCATTGCCTGATTCTGATATTGTGATAATAGTTCTTCAATGGTATCTTTACAGGATGAAACTGTTTTTTGCTCACTATCAAATAATACATTATTACATTTTAACAGTACAATTTCTGGGGCTCCTGTAACGTAAAGCACACGTTTTTTAAGAAATGGTGAGTCAACAATCGTTGCCATATATTTTCGTTCTGTGGAAAATGTAAGTTGTTCGATAATTGAAATATCATCTCTCAAATCGAAATAATTAAAACCGTTTTGGTAAAGCCAGAGTAAAAGAGCGGCTTCTGTTGGATTGCCTATCGTTTTAATTTGTTGTGGGTCGGAAAAATCCAAATGAGCAGTAGAATTAATGGAAATACATTCCCTTATAAGATTACTTGGCTCATCATCTGATATAACCTGTTCGTTCAGGCTAAAGAAATTGGATTTATAGACCTGCATCCGATTTTGTGTAAGCGTGCCTGTTTTATCCGTGCAAATTACTGTGGCTGCACCCATTGTCTCACATGCGTGCATTTTGCGGACCAAGTTATTAGCTTGAAGCATTCTGCGCATACTTAAAGCTAAACTTAGAGTTACACTCATCGGCAACCCTTCTGGAACAGCAACAACAATCAAGGTTACGGCTACCATAAAATATTGAAGAATTCTTCCTGCAACATCAACACTTACCCATGATCCAGCATCAAAAGGGTTAATACCAATTGCATAACCGAATCCACAAGAAACAAAGAATAAGAGAACGCCATAAGATAGAAACTGAAGCCAGGACATCCAACTTTTTTTATTCTTCAATTTATCTTCAAGGACTTCAAGCTCTTTTATTTTAGTGAATTCTTTATTCTTTTGTGCTCTTTCAATTTCATGTTCAAGCTCTTCTTCTTGCTTTTTCCAATTAAACCAAGAACTTCCTTCAATAAAATTTGGCAGTTCTTTCTCTATCCCAAGCAATTCAAATGCATCATAAATAATTGGAACCCATACTTTTACCAAAGCAATGGTGGATGAAAGAAATACGATGCATAAGGAGCCGAGCTGTACCAGGGAATATGTATAATTTCCGAGAAGAAGGTCTTTTGTTAATAATGCCAGGAAAGTTAATATAGCAAGAGCAAAACCAACAACACCAATTAATTTAGCCAAACCATCTAATTGTTTATTAAGTGGAGTTTCTTCGCCGCTAAACTCCGTAGATTTCTGGGCGACCCTGCCATATTCCGTTAGATCACCAACTTTTTTAACTTCAAAGATAGCATTACCATCTACTACTTTTGTTCCGCGCATAACCCAATTGGACGGATAGGTTGCAGTTGCATCAAAATCCGAAGGATCGGTTGTTTTATCAATAATTGGTTCACCGGTTAAGCACGATTCATCAATTTGTAATGAAACCGACTTTTTTAGTTCTCCATCCGCCGGCACTTCATCACCAGTATTCAGTAAAACAATATCACCAACGACGATGTCCTTTTTAATAACTTCACAAACATTCCCATTGCGAATAACCTTGATCAGGATATCATCATTAACCTGATTAAGAACATCAAACTTTTTACTGGCATCCAGTTCAAAACAAAATCCCACACCAGTTGCTAAAAATATGGCGCAAAAAATACCAATGGTTTCAGCATATTCATTATGCAAAAAAGAAATGCCCAAGGATAATATTGCGGAAATAAGCAAAATACGAATTATTGGATCTTCAAATTTCTCAAGAAAAAGTTTCCAAAGAGGTACTTTCTCTGGTGGTGTAAGAATATTCGCACCATACTTATCCCTGTTTGCCTGGACTTCTGCAGATGAAAGCCCTTTCAACTTTATTTCTTTTTTGCTCACATTACTATTTTCCATCAATGTTCCTTAAAGCCCGAAATCAGATGAGTTTAAACTCAGTTCCTTACATATTTCTCTGACAACTTTCTTTTCATCATCATCAAAATCGCCGTCAGCACTGCCAATAATACAGCATAAACGAAC
Source organism: uncultured Desulfobacteraceae bacterium (assembly GCA_903839535.1). GTDB lineage: Bacteria > Desulfobacterota > Desulfobacteria > Desulfobacterales > Desulfatirhabdiaceae > RAAP-1. The sequence goes on along the minus strand of CAIMCT010000331.1, from coordinate 6,770 downwards.
CAGCATTTTGGACTCATCCGGTTTGCTTCGAATTTTTGCTATCGTACTCAGGGCTTCAATTTTACCAATTTGATAATCAAATTCAAAACTTTTTGTATATTTTTCGAACATAATAATCAGTTTTGAAATATCAAACACTTTCAAGGCTTCATTTTGCTTTATAAAGCCCGCCATTTTCTGCTTTTCTTCAGACGTTATTACGCCATCTGCGGCAGCAACCAAGGCACACCCTGCTATTACCGCCTCAGCAAAAGATTTATTAGTAATCTTTTTCACTTCATCATTAATTCCCTGACCTGTAGTCTTAAGAAAATCCGTAAATTTGGAAAACATAAAAGCCTCCTTTGATAAAGTTGATATTATTTCTGTTATAGTGCCTAATGAATACTCCATATCGTCCGGCAAAGTATCGAAAAATGGCCGAACGGCAGAAAACCCAATTATTACAGGATTCCCCGTATAACCGGCAAAAAATCCTGAAAAGAGCGTCCACTGGCGTTTTCCCCGATAGCGTGCAACTTCCATTCTCCACTGTGACGATAAACCTTCGCCATTACCTGAGATGTGTGGTCTCCCTGAGCGCTAAGATTGTATTTGGCAATTTCTTTACCGCTTTGTTGATCTACCATGCGACAGAATGCGTTTTCAACTTCACCGAAAGTCTGTCCTCTGAAACTGCTGACTACAAACACAAGAGTTTTGATGTTGGGTGGAACTTTTGTGAGATCAACAATGATCTGTTCATCATCTCCTTCGCCTTCGCCTGTAACATTATCTCCTGTGTGAACAATGCTGCCATCTTTGCTCTTCAACTGGCGAAACCATACTGCATCCGCCATATCACCCTGTTCATCAAAAAGAATGCAAGATGCGTCGAGATCAATATTATCTCCCTTTCCGCCCCCAAATCCAAGAAATCCCTTCTTCTTTTTAACATCCCATCCGAGACCCATAACCACTTTGTTAAGTTTGCTCCCGGCTTCCTTTTCCAAAGATATTTTCTGACCTTTGACCAGATTAACAGACATATTTGATACCTCCTTGAATTGCTTGGTGAACCTACGTTCAGTTAATGCCGCCAAAAACATTTCCAGCAGTTTATATGTTTTCACCTCCCTGTCAAGAGACTTTTTCATAACGATGGCGGCAGCTTTTCACATTGTTAAATTTTTACCCTTCATGTAAAGATTCAAAAAGAGTGCGATTGACGATGGCAGGTTCATACTTTTGAGATTTGGAAGCAATTCTAATTTGCTCATCTGAGCGATCTTTTATTGTTCCATAAATTTTTGCCCTTTCGATGATTCCATGAGCCCAATTCCAGTGGGTCGCCTTCTCACACATAGTGCTATGCATACGGAAGACGGCAGGAAATGATGGATCGAGAATCGCTTTCGCCATTTCAAAATCCTCATCAATCACTCTGTAAGCGGACTGGATAATATCAATCTGACCAGGGTGAATTGCTGTTTTGCCGAAAAGTCCATTCAGAAGGTCTATTTCAACCTCCTGTTGGAGCGTCTCATAGTTTTCAAAGCACTCATAGGCTGGAGCACTCAAGTTGAAGCCAAGCGGTTTGAAGGCAGTCACCAGTTGACATATACAATAACCTATCGGCGTATCGTAAATCGTCCGGTTGCAGGCGCGGCGGATACCCAGAACATTGAGAAGGTCCAAACCGCCAATCCTGATAGTCATAATCCGGTCCTTGTATTGGGTCCTGGCAAGGGCATCCCGCATACGAAACAACTCAGAAGGATTAAATACATCTTCCGTCTCCAGCGTAATCATGATCTTGTATTGTTCATGCCGTTCCAGGATACGAAAGTAAGTATCAAGATTATAAACTGTTACCTTTGGCAGAACAAAACCATCAATGTTGCCTATAGATGGAATTTCAAGAATTCTTTGCAGCACCTGTGGATTTCTGGGTCTGATGAACCTGTAGAGATCAGCCTGGTGAAACTGATTCAGACTGCAATGGAGATTGCTGAGGGCCTCGGGTAAATTCTGCTCTGAAATCGCATCCTCAGTACAGAAGACAACTGATCTCAAGTTTTTAATTATCCGCCCATTGGCAATAGCAGTTATATCCTTGCGGGTGGCAGGCATGTAAAGAGTCGCACCAAGTTTAAGAAAACTCATTCAGGTTCCCTCTAAAGGTTCAGATTTTGAATAAATGCCGCAGCGTTATACGGGAGACTCCCATCAATCACTATAGGGACGGTTTTCTCCCGTGCAAGGATTAGCAGATGCTGAAGGTCAGGATGATGTTTGCTCCTGAGTATCAACTTGTCGGGAACTCGTCGCAGAAGTACTCGTGTTGCCTCGCCAATGCCAGGTTTAACGAAATTAATGTTTTTTACATTGTGTGTCTTGATTGCATCGCGAATGAAAGCAACACTCTTGTCCCTTAATATCTTTCTAATATCTCCCGAAATTGGGGCTGCCTCAATATGGGCTACGCCATAGCTCTGGTCGATTTCATGAATTCTGGCGGTCACCCTGTCCACAAACCAATTCGAAAGGTCGTAGTCCTCGAAATCTTTATAAAAAAGACAACCGTGAAAGTCGTTTGCACCTATATATTTGTCGTTCATAATTGAGCGGCTGACCAGACCGGATATTGTAGAGTTTAAAACACTGGACGGAATCATGTAATCTTCACAGGAAGAAGCAATGTCGGCATGCCCGCAAAGGTCAGATAAAACATACAATTTATCAGACAAATTGGTATTGTGTTTTATGTTGAACTTCCTCACAGACTTCTTCAATTCCTGCGAGATGACACCTTTGCCTGTCCATCCGTCAACAAAAACTATGCCCTTTTGTGAGCGACTCTCGTTACGGAGAAGGTGCAGAAGAGCATTTTCATCTATCCCCCGATCTCTGATGATGGATATAGAATAGTGAACGGCTGTTTTTCGAAAGAAACGATTCAGAGTACGATTGAGAATTATTCCAATGGGGGTGCCTGCTCTTGCCAGGGAAACGATCGTTACATCACCCTCGATCTGGTTGGCGATAATATAGGCAAGCTTGATAATATCCATCGCCATCCGTCGTTCATTGCGATCGAAAGCCTCTTTGAATATGGTCAGGTAGATATCTGAGGGAAGTTGCTCCTTGCTGATAATTTCACTATAATGAGATCGACCCGATTGAATCCTCCGCTCTTTCTCGGTAATATCTACTGGCCTCATATCTATCGTTTTCAGTAAAAAAATCACATCCTCTGGTTTATAGCTACCACTGAAACAGTATCCGTTCATTGAAAACGCCTGGTTTTAACAATCTGGGAACAGGACGGTACAATCATATAGTCACAAACAGACATAAAACTTAAATCGCTATTGCTGTCACCCATACCCATGGTTATAAAAGATTTACTATCCGTTGAGATGTATTTATCTATTACATATTCCACAGCGCAACGTTTATTCAAGTATCTTGGGATAATGCACAGGTTATTATCGTTATGGTGGACGTAACAATCTTCCAATTTGTAATCAATAAAAAAATTGTTATATATGTAGTCTATATTTTCCACCCTCTTGTCAGTATTTTTCGCCACTAAATAATAATCCATGCCGAAGTCACTGATTATTCTTACTGACGTTGTGAGACTCTCCTTCCTGACGAAATCCTGAAGGTCAGAAAAAACGTTTTTAAGCCTCATGGAAACTCTTTCACTGTGGACTCTCATCCGCTTCAGCCATTCAGGGTCAGGCTCTCTCTGTGGGGTAAGGATGACACCGCCAAAGTTCAGGATAACACAATGATTGAACCGTAGATTAACCCGGTTAAAGGAGCTTAGGTTCCTGGCGGTTGTTGGGATAATGGTCATTCCCGAATCCAGAAAGGTAAACAACTCTTTTTGTCCGGCAGTCATGAATGACAATGGTGAACCATCCCTTGCGAAAGCCGCTGGGCATAGATTTTCATTGTCCCGACACTTTCTGACCGTCTGAAAGGTCGTATCATCAAGATCCATAAAGAGATATTTGTCCATAAATTATCCAAAAAAAACCGGATGAGCCCCCAGTCTTTCAATCAAGTCATGTTCAACTGGGAGAATGCACGTTTCATAACACAAGATGATCCGAGTGTAGTCCTCAGAGCAAACATTGTAAACGAAGTTGTCAATCCCGTCAAAGTAATTGTCCTGAAAGACGATCCTACACAGAATGTCACCATCAACTATAATAGGTGACCTGGTGGTGGACTGAAAGAAGACGTTATGTCCCTTTTCCTCCAGCAGCTCAGCAAGCTTGAAGGGAAGATAGGTGAATTCTCCAGTGCCGAGAACGAGAATTTTGTCTTCCATCGACAATCTCAGATCATCAATACGCCCATGTAAATCAACCTGTGGGGTGTTCCTGCAACCGAATCTGCCGAAATTTACCTTGACGCATCCATCTTTCATTTCACCGTTCCCGACAGACTTACATTTCGAGCTGAACTGAAACCCTTTGTCGGGAATGAAAGTAAATCCACCATCAAGAATGCTTACAAAATGCACCGCACAGGGCATGCGACGGATAAGCTCAATCAGCTTTGAGTCATCTATCCAGTTCGTTATGGTTACCAGCAAGACCTGTCGGAGATTGGGATTCTTATTGTAAAACGAAGTAACCAGGTTGACAAAGGTGTTTCCCGTACTGATCTCATCATCAAGTAAAATAAGGGTTCTGGCTCTGTAGAAAAGCATTTTCTCATCGTGATCGCAAGGCTCGTAGAGTATGTGCTCAGGAGCGTGACAGTGGTATTCCTCAAACCGCAGCGCACGCCTCCGGTCAAAATTATATCTTGTTGTATGAATAAAAAGGCTTTCCTTATCAGGCTGAAGCAATCTGAGTCTTTCAAATACCCCTTGACCGAAACCGATAGCCGTCTCAGCCATCCCTACTGCAACGACTGGACCATCAACCTCAATATCGGCTATACTTCTCCCTAAAATACTGTAGATATTCCGCATGACAGATGGTTTTACCGGATAGTGTTTACCCAAGACCTTGCTAACAAACAGGTACCCTCTCTTTGGATTATTTCTACTCGCAAAGCCGCAGAGATCATCCAGAGGAATGGTCGAGTTCCTAACCTCAATTTCAAGCATTCCAGTCTTCAGTTGCACTGCCTTCCTCATCAAATCAGATTCCTTTTTTCATTCTGACGGCTTTTGAATACAAAATCAGTATATCAGATTCACTTGTATGATTTGGACGTTAGGAAAAAAATGCCAAGCTCACATCAAACAATGGGCCATACGTTGATATGGATCATTTATTTCATCAACCCCCGTAAGGCCCATTTCAAAAGCTAAAGTTAGTAAATAATTATCAGATGTTAACTCCAAAGCTCTTAGCCATTGGTCCCAGACCACCACTAAAGCCCTGTCCGAGCGCCTTGAACTTCCATTCTCCACTGAGGCGATATACCTCACCAAACAGCATGGCTGTCTCCGTGCTGGCATCTTCCGACAAATCGTAGCGGGCTATCTCCTGGTTGTTATCCTGATTAACAATCCTTATAAATGCGGAACTTACCATTCCGAAGTTCTGTTTGCGTATTCCCGCCTCGTGAATCGTAACTCCTACAGACAACCTGATAACGTCAGGTGGAACTTTTTCCAGATCAACCTTAAGCGCTTCATCGTCTCCTTCGCCTACACCAGTAATGTTATCACCTGTATGCTCTACTGAACCATCCGCAGACTTCAAATTGTTATAAAAAATGAAATCAGAGTCACTACGAACCTTTCCATCAGCCTTCAACATGAATAAACTTGCATCCAGATCAAATCCAGCCCCTTCAGTAGCTCTGGCATCCCAGCCCAAGCCAATCAGTATCTTTTTGAGACCTGGAACAGACTTTGTTAAAGATACATTGCCACCTTTAGAAAGAGACACTCCCATAAGTTGAACCCCCTTTTTCTTTTTAACAAATTGTTGTGGTTGTAATGAATATATACGAACACCTCAATACAGCGCCAAAAGCAGAAAATGTTCAGAGCATAGTATAGAAATGCTTATGCAAAGTGAAAACTATAGCCTTGAAAATAAACGATAATAAAATCAACGTCAAGATGCTTTTTCATCATTACGGAAGCATATTATTGCTTTATTGAATGGTTGTCTGAATAGAGTATTTTTTGTTTCGTCGATAATCTTTGGAATATTCAATCATTTCAATTTTGCCTTGAGAGATTTTTTCCCCTTCTTTCAAGGATTCAATAAAAGTACGATTAACGATTGCGAGTTCATACTTTGGATCAATTTCAATCGCCTTATCAAGGGCGAGTATTGCCTGACCTTTTTGTCCCAATTGTCCATAACAAATTCCCATATTGCCATAAGATTGGAAATGGCGCGGAAAATACCTGATACACTGCTGAAAAAGATATATGGCTTGCTCCCATTTATTATTATTCATAGCCTCAATCGCACGTTCAAAAACCTCCAACCCTTTGAAATATGCCTCTAATGTGATGTTCTCATGCTCACGAATGTGCTGTTCCGCCTAGGTCTATAAGTTTTGTCTTTTATTTAACATCTTGAAAAAATATGTTATAATACCCTCAGTTAATAAACTTATGAGGGTGGGGGAATTTATGACCAAAGCAGATGTCAAACCGAATTTTACCAATCTTGAACACATGATAAATATTTTACGTATTCTTTCCATGTTGGAAAAAGCGTTGAATCGTGTGGCTCGTCGGAATTATCATGATCGAAGTCAATATCCAGAAATTTTTTTCGAAATAGAAACCA
>CAIMCT010000330.1 GCA_903839535.1 uncultured Desulfobacteraceae bacterium | reverse complement strand
CAGCAGCGTTCAGATATCAACGCCCGTTTCGAGCAGGTGGACAAGCGATTTGGGCAGACAGCCGATATGTTTTATGCACTTGCCGCCATTTTCACCACCCTGTTTGCGGCTGTATTTGGTTTTGCGTGGTGGGACAGGCGCAGTATCCTGATAACAGCCAGAAATTAGGTAGAAGCAAGCACACAGGATATCCGTGGCACCACACTCATATCTGAACGGTTGATTGAAGTATTGCGGAGTTTCGCAGAGAATGTTCCTAATCTGAAGGTGCTGATGCGCCAGGCAAACTTGTTGTGAAATATGGTGAATCCATGAACAGGCTATAGAACATGCTCTTCGCCGGTTCTCACCTCCGTGATCGCCGCACTCCAGTGCTGCAATTATGGCGACAAAAGCGAAGTGGGCCGATCCACGGAGCGGCAATCCCAACAACATCGGGGATGGTATTCGTATTTGTCATGGAAGAACTATTCGGAGCGGTTTATCAATGGATACAAGAGCCGCACCAGGTTGCGGCGATCTTGGGATGGCTCCTATGTATGGCATGGGGTATTGGGATCGTTTCATTCAGCTTGGCTGATTTGCTTCCGTAATGCGGTGCTGAAACAGATGCAGATATACTTGAGACCGGATAAATTTAGCAGACACAAGAGCGTGAGTTTCTTACTCTAATTTTCACAAATTCATACACTCTTGTGTCGGCTGGTCCGCAGTATATACTGTCATCGGTCATAATCTGCACTTTTGGACCCCCACCCCAACCCTCCCCCGCTGGGAGAGGGAGTTTATGGAAAGTGCAGATTATGCCCGTTCGCAGTATAGTTTCTAAATTAGTCGTATTTTTCACGGTAAAGGCAGGTGTTTTTTGAAGAAATTTTCTGCGGTTGTTTTTGATTTGGACGGTACGCTTCTGAACACTTTGGAGGACCTGGGGGATGCGGTAAACCGGGTTCTGGCGAATCAAGGGTTTCCTGTGCATCCGATGGATGCCTACAAGTATTTTGTCGGCGACGGATCTGCGATTCTCATTGAACGGGCATTACCGGAATCAGTCATGGGTTCTGATGTTTATCGGGATTGTCTGTCTGCGTTTATGGCGGATTACGACCAGAGCTGGAAAGTAAAAACCCGGCTGTATGACGGGATTTCAGAAATGCTGGACAGCCTGACGGCCATGGGGATCAATATGACCATTTTATCCAATAAATCTCACGGATTTACAGTGAATTGCGTTCAGGATATGCTTTCGAAATGGCAGTTCAAGGCAGTGTTCGGTTTAAGGGATGACGTGCCTCGAAAACCTGATCCGGAAGGCGCTCTGGAAATATCCCGGATGCTGGGAGTAAATCCGGATCGCATGCTGTATCTGGGGGATACTGCCATTGACATGAAGACTGCTGTATCTGCCGGGATGTTTCCGGTTGGCGCGTTATGGGGATTTCGAGCACGGGAAGAGCTTCTGGAAAACGGAGCAAGAGCGCTTATCCAGCATCCTGGAGAACTGTTGAGCCTGATGTAAGGCAACTCACATGATAAAGAAGAATGCTTCCTAAAAAAGTATTCACATGGATATACTGCGAACTGGCATAATTTTACGTTTTTGATCCCCCACCCCAACCCTCCCCCGCTGGGAGAGGGAGTTTATGAAAAGCGCAGATTATGCCCGTTCGCAGTATAGACAGGATGAACGGGATAAAAGACATAAAAAAACAGAAGTTTAGCTTTTTTTATCTTGTCTATCCATGTTAAATTTTTTTTAGGGGCGTTTGGCATGAACGAGATAATTGATGTCCTGATTTCCGCCCAGCGAACAGGTTCGAAAGATCGGATTGTAATTCATTCCCATGATATTTTGCGGAATCAGGCCAGCCTGCTGAATCCAGTCCGTCATCTCAGCTGGCTTGATAAATCGGCTATAAGTGTGAGTCCCTCTGGGAATCAACCGCATCAGATATTCAGCGCCGACAATCGCCAGCAGAAAAGATTTGGGATTTCGGTTGAGGGTTGCAAAAAACACATCGCCTCCAGGTTTAACCAGGGTTTTACAGGCGTTTATGACAGAACAGGGATTGGGTACATGCTCCAGCATTTCCAGGCAGGTAACAACATCAAAGCTGAATGCGTGGGCTTCCGCAAATGCTTCTGCTGTTGTTTGCAGATAATTTATCCGCCTGCAAATATCTTGTCCGCTTTTCAGCAGATGATGTCGGGCGGCATTCAGGGGCGCTTCTCCCCTGTCAATTCCAGTAACAGTTGCTCCCAGAGCTGCCATGGCTTCCGATAGAATGCCTCCGCCGCAGCCGATGTCCAGAACCGATTTTCCGTAAAAAGCGGCACGTTCATTGATATACCGGATGCGAACCGGATTGATGTCATGGAGGGGTTTGAAATCGCCCTGCGGGTTCCACCATCCATGCGACTGGGATTCAAATTTGGAAATCTCAGCGGAATCTACGTTTTCGATTTTATTCATGTTGTCGTGTGATATCCTGAATATGTCAAAAACAGATGTCAAAAACTAAGGGTCAGCGAGCTTATTTACAGACAAACCACGTTTAATTATCCTTAATACCATAGTGATGGGTGCTTATGATACAGATATTGATTATGTTATTCGTTTTATGCACTGGAACATGCAGTTATGCGCAAACCGGTGATATCCAGGATATGGAGTGTATTCCTTCTCTGGTATCGAGCATTCGCATTAAGCCGCCGCTGGATTTTTGCGGAGAACCAATGCCGCTGGACAATATGGATGCAAGGGAGCGCCTGGAGCGCGAACTACTTCTGATGCTCTGGGATCGTGACCAGACCATTATGTGGATCAAGCGGGCCAACCGATATTTGCCGTACATTCAAACAGTGTTGAAAGATCAGCGGCTTCCGGATGATCTCAAATACATTCCTGTGATCGAGAGCTCGTTGCGTGCTCTGGTTGGATCTCCCAAGGGGGCGATGGGCTTCTGGCAGTTTATCAAGGATACGGGCGAGCGGTATGGACTGACCATCACAGAGGAACTGGACGAGCGCCGGAACATGGCGGCATCCACCCGTTCGGCTGTCGCCTACCTGAAAAAGCTCCACGCCGACTTCGGGTCATGGACTCTTGCAGCAGCCGCTTACAATATGGGTGAGGCGGGGCTGAAGAACGAGATTCGCCTCCAGGATAACACTGACTTTTACGACCTCTACCTCTACCAGGAAACCCAGCGGTATGTCTTTCGAATTCTTGCAGCCAAACTGATTCTATCCAATCCGGAAAAATTCGGGTTCAAGTTGACAACAGAGGATCTGTATCCACCTGTGGAATTTGATCGCGTTCAACTGGAGTTGTCCCAGAGAACGTCGGTACTTTCCATTGCAAGGGCGGCTCGGACAAGCTTTAAGGTCATTCGTGACCTGAATCCGGAAATCAGGGGTTATTATCTTTCCAAAGGCGCGCTGACAATTTCCATTCCGCGCGGAGCGTCCGCCGGTTTTCAAGAAAGGCTCGGCAGGCAGGCTCCTTCCCCGGAATCCGCAAGGCCCGAAACCGTTTATGTGGTGAAAAAAGGGGATTCCCTTTCCGGGATTGCAGAACGCTTCAGTATTCCGGTTCAGTCCCTGTTGATATGGAATCATCTCAGCATCAACCAGCCCATTCGCCCTGGAGTCCGTCTTATACTGAATCCCGGAGATGAGAAAAAACTCGCTCAGGAACCTTCACCATGATTGTTTTTGATTTTTATACTGCGAACGGGCATAATCTGAACTTTCCATAAACTCCCTCTCTCAGCGGGAGAGGGTTGGGGTGGGGGTTCAAACGTGCAGATTATGACCGTCGACAGTATAACAGGAGATGCCGTTGACGATCAATACCAAGTGGATCATTAAATCTGATATTTTTCTGGATGTTTTTTATGGAATCCTCCGGGCCTATTGCCGGACCTTTCGGATAACCGTCATCAACGAAGCGCCATGGGTTGATTATCTGAAAAAAGGCGGCTCCGTATTGCTCTGCGCCTGGCACCAGCAGTTTTTTGCAACTGTTGCCTATTTTGAGAAATATCAGGAATTTTCCCCATCCCTGATGATCAGCCAGAGTAACGACGGTGATATCGCTGCCGGTATTTGTCGGCGCGGCGGCTGGCATCCCATTCGCGGATCATCCACAAAAGGGGGATTGAGAGCGCTGAAGCACATAATTCGTGAACTCAGGCGCTCCCGACTGGCGGGTCACATCGTGGATGGTCCTCAAGGGCCGGCAGGGATTGTAAAGCCCGGAACAATAACCCTGGCGCTGGCTGCCCGCGCAGTGGTTGTTCCAGTCTCAATTTCTGCGGACAGGGCATGGTTCTTCAACAGTTGGGATCGCTTCATGCTCCCCAAGCCCTTTGCCGAAATCCGGTTCGTTTTTGGGGAAATGATTCACCTGAATGGCTCAGAAGGAAAAACGAATGTGGAAGCCTGCCGGTGTCAACTGGAATCAGTGATGCAACCATACTTGATCCGACCTTGACATTGCTGACAAGGTGGAGCCGGCATCCTGCCGGCTTCTACTGCGAAAGATTATGCTCCCTCCCCCAGCGGGGGAGGGTTGGGGTGGGGGTTTAAAAGCGCAGATTATAACCATTGACAGTATAGCAACCGGCCGCGTGGAATCAGCGCTATTCTTTATAAACTTCCAGAATATCGTACTCTTCCAAGTGAAACTGCGGGTTGGGATATACAACAACTTGCTTGGTGATCATTTTCTCAAGGCGGAAGATCAGGTGATTTTCTTCTCCGTGAAGCAGTTCCGCAATTTCCGGATTGACTCTGACCATGATCTTGATGCCATCAAGTACTCGGTATTCGCTGAGTATTTCCCTGAAAATATTATGGCAGATGGTCTTGCGGGACATTAGATACCCTTCACCTTCGCAGTAAAAACAAGGCTCACACAACAACCGGTTCAACGGTTTTCGTATCCGCTTGCGGGTCATTTGAATCAGCCCCATCTCCGAGATGGGAAGGACATGGGTTTTGCTCCGGTCGTTTTTTAATGCTTCGAGCAGGGCGTTATAAACCTTTTCCTGATTAGACTTCTTTTCCATGTCGATAAAATCAATGATGATTATACCGCCGATATCCCTAAGCCTGATCTGATAGGCGATTTCCTTTACGGCATCCAGGTTGGTTTTAAGAATGGTCTCTTCAAGATTGTGTTTGCCCACGTATCTGCCGGTATTGACATCAATGGCAACCAGCGCTTCGGTCTGCTCGATGACAATGTACCCGCCGGATTTCAGCCAGACCTTGCGCTTCAAGGCTCTGGAGATATCGCCCTCCAGATTATAGGCGTCAAATATGGGCTCCTGGCCTTCGTAGAGTTCAACTGAGTCTTTCAGGCCCGGCATGAAGGTATTCAGAAAGGAGAGAACCGATTCATACACCGGACGGGAATCGATGATCAGGGAATCCGCCTCGTGGGTCAATAGGTCCCGTACCGCCCTCAGGCTGACATTCAGTTCTTT
>CAIMCT010000329.1 GCA_903839535.1 uncultured Desulfobacteraceae bacterium | reverse complement strand
TTAAAGAGCCGGAGAGGTCCCAAAAAACCGGTGATCAAAATAAAAGCTGACCCGAAGCATCCTCATGTCTCCATAGCAAAAATTTTAGCTGCGAGAAACGTGTGAATAGTCATTTATCACCTTGAAAGGGCTGGAGAGTAAGCCTTATCAAGGAGCATGGAGATCCAAAGATATCCGTTGCCATCATGATAAGAGATGCGGACAGGGGGTCCGAGGTAGAGCCAATTCGCTCCACAGTAGCTGAAAATATCCTCAAAGGAAGGATAAAGGGCTTTGGGTATCGTGTTTGGTCGGAGGAAACGTCTGATAAACTCAAGGCTGAATTTGCCGAGCGGAGTCTCAAGGCAAACCAAGGTGAAGTCGCTATTTCGGCAGCTCAGACCAAGGCGGTGGATTTCACCATCCTGGGCGAAGCAAAATTCAAGACGCTTTCTGCCAAACTGGCGGCATCGGGTATCAACGTAAAGAAATATGTCTTGACCTCATGGAGTGTAAAGTGTGTCGATGGCAACACCGGCGAGGAAATTTATTTCAATAACAAGATACCCAAGAAACAGAGTTGGCCGGACGAGGATGCAGCCATTGAGGATGTCGGTCAAATGATTGGTTCGGAGTTTTCCAAGGAGTTCTTCGATCAACACCTGCTGCAATTGACACAGGTGTATCAGATGCAGGTCGTAGGGCTTCCCAGCTACGATATGGGTGAGATGCTAAAGAAGGAATTCATAGGCCTTCGACCAGTCATCAACGTTGATTTCAGAAGTTTTGATGAATCGGGCTTCTCTCTTTACGAAGTCGAATTCAGCGGGAAGCGCAGCAACTTCAGCAAACTCATCAATGATACCGTCGTCAAGCCGCTCAACAGCAAATTGGGCAATAACTGCTTCAAGTTCTCTTCGGCGCATGGCAACGTAGTGAAGATAAATTACCAGGCAGTAGCGGGTCTCTCCCAGAATACCGTAATCGCCAAGATGGAGGAGATGCCGCCTGCATCCCTTGTGGATGCGACTCCTCTGAGATTGCAGGACCTCATTAAGACACCAGAAACCTTACATCGGGTGGAGCAGGTCAACCCGCAGCTCACTTCGGCAGGCTCCAAGGGCAGTGTTCTGGGAGGTGAGGATGCTAAAAACATTACGAAGAGTTTCTGATATTCCGCAAGAATTAGGACAAGGATGAAATTTGCTCCCTCCCCAGCGAGGGAAGGTTGGGGTGGGGGGCAAGAGATAATGGATATCCCGTTATCATGAATCTTTCAAAAAGGAGAAGGGTTATGAAAAAGAGATTAACTCATGGAACGTTTTTGCTTATTGTGTCGATGTTTGTGTGGGTGTGTGGCTGTGTAACAACCAGCGGGCCTGGAGGAGGTCCCCAAAGCGCTTCGGATATGGCTAATCAACAGGCGGATGCGGCCATGTACAGACCGATTGTCTATGCCAATGCTTCAAAGCCCGGACCAATGATCATTGTGCTGCCGGGGGACATCAAGAGCGCCAACGCTACATTTACACAGAAGATTACTAACAATAACATAGCTGACTTTGGAGAAATAGAGCTGGAAAGAGCGGGCTTCCAGGTACTTGAGCGTTCCAATCTGGGAGATATGTTGAAAGAGATCCAACTCGCTTTTGGGCTGGGAGATCCGCAAGCGATGAAAAAATTCCAGAAGGGTAAGTTCAAGTCAACGAAGTGGTTCGTGAAGTTTGACATTCTTAAGGCGGAGCCAGTGGCCGCGGTTCAACAGGGCTTTGACGGAAGTGCGCTGGGCGCTATTACAGGCAGTCTGATCGGAGGGCGCTCGGGTTCGGCAGTGGCGGCGGGGGCTAGTTCCGTTCAAACATCGGAGGGCGCAGGTATCTGGATTGTGGGACTGAGATACAAGGTTATGGACGCTAACACGTCCGAACAGAAGGCCAACGGATATTTTGAAGAAAAAATGGAGATCGGCGCTAAGTCCACCTCGTTCCTTGGCGTGAGCCAGAGCCAGCAAAATGTCATGACGCTTGATGGACTGGCACAGCGGTTGGTTCAGACCGCTGTCGCCGATATAGATTTGAGGTGCAAGTAGTTTTTGCCGCAAGGAGGAAAAGATGAGAGTTCCATCTGTGTTTGTTTACATTTTTGTTGCGGTAGTGATCATCGTATCAGGATGCGCCGCACCGCCCGTTTATTACCCTCCGGTTCCCGCGGAACGTCCGGAGTACTACTCCGCTAAAGACTATTTTGATGGAGGCGTAAGGAATTACCGAAAGGGTGAGTATCGGGAGGCACTGGAGGATTTTGACAAGGCCATCCAGCTAAAGCCCGACTATGTGGAAGCTTATTATTACATGGGCTTGACTCATGAAAGAATTGGAAAGCTCAATGACGCTGAGCGGGCATACATTGACTCCATTCGATACGACAACCGATATTTACCTTCCAGGGAAGCTCTCGGCCTTTTGCTTTACGACAGGAATATGTTCAAAGATGCCGAAATGCAGCTCGGAGTAGCAAAATCACTTGGAAGTACCATGCCTCAGGTCTTCTACACCCTGGGACAGATCAATATGAGAGAGAATGAATGCAGGAAGGGGATGGCTTACTTGAAGGAGGCGTTGCGTTTAGACCCTTCATATCCAGAAGCAAGGATCGCTCTGGAAGATGCCGAAGAACATTGTCAGCCCAAAGCTGCCAAACCTGCAAAAACTGTTCATCCTCGTCAAGAAAAGACATTCAAAGGTGGTGGTAGGGCCATAGACCCTGAGAACTTTTAAAAGAATCACCAAATTTATGATTGGTCATGGACGGGAACATTCTCCGGTTTGCACAACGGATTTTTCTTCAATTCGATATCGTCACCCAACTGCCCAATTTGAGCCTGGATGCCGGATTCTCCTTTGTTTGACGGGACCGCCTTTGTCTGACGGGGGCGGCAACATACAAGTCGAGCTGACAATCCGGTCTCAGACTCACCCAATTCAATCTTTAAGGGAAACACGGAAATGAAAATAATGACTGGGGCACTTATACTTGTTTGCCTCTGCATCGGGATGCCTTTGGTCAATGCTGTCGGCCAAAGCGATGCGCCAGGCGGCAATCGTGAGTTGATGGAGGTGTGGAACGATAGGAAAACCGCTGTAAAAGAAGAAATATATGACAAGCTGAAACGGGATGGAAAACTGCCGAAGGATGGCAGAATCGAGTTTGAGGCGCGCATAAAGGCTGATCCAAACAACAAGAATAAGGTGGACATACAAGTGGACAAGTTGCGCGTTGTTCATCGCAGCCAAAACCACTCTGCAAAAAGCAAGACGACCGGCGGCTCCTCTGCCGAGGATGGCGATTTCACCGCATCATACCAGCAGCCAATGTTTTTCCCTCAGGTCGAAATGCGTAGCATAGAGTTTACGGGCTCTGAGGTCATTCAGGATTTCGTGGAGCTGCGGGAAATCGTATTGCCTGGCAGTGCGGCTCCACCGGGCGGAGACAAACCACTGCGCTATGTACCTTCTCAGCCGTCGCCAGTCCAGGAAACTCCCAACGAGCCGGATAATACTAACTGGTGGAAAAGACTTTTCGGTGGCTGATTCGTTCCATCGGGTCCTTGACCCGGGACATTCCCAATCCGCGCCTTCTGAGCCAGGGGTAAGAACAAATTTTCCCTTTCCCCTATTGTCGTGACAAACTAAGAAAGGAGATCAAGGAAACATGTGTGTAGAAATGAAACATGTAAAGAGAGCTATGTTCCTGACAGTTTTGTTGGTAGCCTTGGCTTGTTTTGCCGGAGTATCTCTGGCATCCAACCTTCAACTGATGTCCGAGAAAATGGCCAAGCAGGATCTCAGACGGAATATAGTCGAGTCGATCATAGGCTACAAGGTTAAGAGTGAAGGTCAGTTTGGTCTCACCCAGGATGCGAACTATACAGTCAAGGCGAAATCCGCAGCAGTGATAAAGGGAGTGGTCGAAGAACGGATCGTGTATGACAGAAACAAGGATATCTGTATCTGCACGGGTTATATTGAGCTTGACGATGTGAAGAATATTCTTGGAGAACGTATCCGATATAAAAATGTTCGTGTTTATGGGGTCGGCTTTGGGACCATGAGTCCACAGTACCGTGGCTATCTTATGGCCATGAGGGCCGCCCTCGTTAATGCATACGATGAACTTGCAGACAAGATCGTGGGGCAAAAGATTTCCAGTTATAGCGAGACAGAGAATTTTGTCCTTACGAAAGACATCAACAAGTCGATGGTATGTGCAGCGATTTATGGCGCCTATATTCCTAATGTGGATATTGACAGCCGGGACAGGGGCTGGGGCTGGGATGAAGGTGGCAATGCCTTTGTAAAGCTTGTTTTGGATCTTCGGCAAGTGAAAGATATGCTCGGAAATCGCCTCACCTATAAGGGAGCAAACGTTGTTGAGGTGATCGGTAGGGGATCGCAGGTAGATGATCTCAAAAGCAAGTCTGACGGAGAGGAGCAGTTCGTGGGCAAAGGAATGGCCCCTTCTGCGACAGAGTCCCGTTCCGTTGATCTTCCTGTGGGCGGAGTGACCGGCAAATAAAGTTATAAAGGAACTCGCCCCTCAATACTCACTCATAGCTCCCCTGCATTGCAAGCGCTTGTACCGCCAAGGATCACAAAGGTGAACGATGATCAGAAGTGGAACCACTGCTCCCCCGCTGGGGGGAAGGAGCAATTCTTTAGTGTTTGTAATTGCTAAATTCATAAGGAGATAGATCATGAAACAAAAGGCTTATCAGTTTGCTTTTTCAGTTGTACCCGTTGTTGTAATAGTGGCGTTTCTATCCACTATCTTTTTAGCCAATGCAAATCCTTCTTTTGCAGCCTCAGGTAAAAAGAAATCGTCGGTAGTTGATAAAATCTCTGCTGTTGACCATAATGAAGCCCGCATCAAACAGCTTCATGAAGCGCTAAAGATCACCGATGCCCAGGAAGAATTGTGGAAAAATCTTACTCAGGTGATGCGGCAAAATGCGAAAGACATGGATGCCATTAACAAGGACATGGCTGAAAACACTCAGACAATGAATGCTGTCGAGCATATTAAATTCCACAGTCAAATTACCGAAGTCCACTTGGATCAAGTTAAGAAGTTCATCCCGCCTTTCGAGACGCTTTATGCCAGTATGTCGGATGAGCAGAAGAAGATTACCGATACGACATTCCGGAAAGAGAGACATGGAAAACACAGGCGGAAATGATCGGTAATATTTTATAACCAATATTGATGCCAGGCAGGCGATTGGAATTGATCCAGAAATGGAGTGACTTTATGAAAACATCAAGTACATGGAATGATAGATCCGTTATCGGCAAGATTATGATAGGGCTTGTTTTAGCCGTAATGATCGGTAGTATGGACGTGGTGCCGGCTCTCGGTCGTGAACAACGTACGCGAAATTATGACGACGGTCGTTACGAACACAGAGGACGCGGCTATGACCGCGACCGCTATGTGCATGACCGGCATGCACGCAGATATAATGATGGCTACAGGGAACGAGTTTATGTTCCACCGCGTATTTATGCACCGCCTCCACCGCCGGGCATTGGTATCTTTTTCCCACCCATCTATTTGCCATTCGGACCTGTACCCGGCCCTCGGTACAGATAACCATGAACGTAACCGTTCACTCCCCCTCCCAACCTCCCCCGCTGGGGGAGGGTCTGAACGCTTACCCATGAACGTATGCGAAATGTAGAACGCACTTACCAGGCCCTCCTCAGAATCAGGTCCTCAAGCACGGCTTCGTCTGTGAGGGTGCTTGTATCACCAAGGTTGGCGATGTCTCCAGCGGCGATTTTAGCCAAGATTCTGCGCATGATTTTGCCAGATCGTGTCTTGGGGAGAGCTTGAGCAAACTGAATTTTGTCGGGGGTGGCAATGGGGCCTATGATGTTTCGGACATGTTGCTTGAGAGCAACAGTAATATCGTCCGTTTAATACCCCTGTCTCCAATGTCACAAAGGCATAAATGCCCTGTCCCTTGCTCTCTGTGGCATTCCTACGACTGCCGCCTCTACGACGGCTGGGAACAATTAATTCTCTCCCATTCTCCAGTCCACAATGAATCTGTACTTTTACTTGCACTATTTGATGTTGAGTCACCAGCGAAAGCATCAGAGTGGCTCATTGAAATAAAACACAAAGGATGAACGACATGTCAGTCCCACCAGAGATTATTCAGCTTGTTGAACAGTTTGATGCCGAATTCAACGAATCTTGTATCGCTCTCTGAATCTTGATTCAGCAAGGAAAGGAGATTTTGGGGGGTGGATATATTTTACAGGAATGGCGTAAAGCACCCATCACTTTAGAGTAGCGGTAGTTGACTCATTATCTGTTCGACGGTGTATGGACAGGTTTCAGGGAATGCGGACTCCGGCAGTCCGGTTTCATCTGATGCCGATGTTTTAGAATCAGGATAAACGGAAATTGACGCATCCTGGACCGAGCGTTTGAGACTTGGATTATCCAGCAACAAAAATTTAATCTCACGTCTTTGAGTGCGTATGGTACTTTTCCAACTTCCTGAACGCTGCTCCGGTTGATAATCCCATTTCAACAGGTGCATCAATAACACTGTCATCCTGCTCAATAATTCTCGCTTTTGGCTTTTCCCCATTGACTCGACTTCCTCAATCAGATTCGATATATCGAGCTGCGACAGCGCCCCTGCCTTCATAAGCTCCGCCTGCTCCTGTGTCCACTGGTAAAAGTCCTGATCGTATAAGCTCACATTATGCCTCCTGTTGTTTATCACCATAATACGGTTCGCCGTTTGAATCAATATTTACCGCGTTTGATAATAAAAAATCCACTCCAGTATCCATGCGGGCCCCGGCAATTTAATCGTAGTTCCCCCAGTCAATTTGTGCTTGGCTCATGGTTTAGAAATTGATACAGAAGACAACAATGAGCTTGCTTGTTAACTCAAAAGCTTGATATATAATGACATCCAATCGGGTCATATGGAAATCGGAATAGGGTTTATGGACGTTGATAACGCGGATGGAACTGTAAATATTGATGTGGGTGTATCCCAAAGCAATCCATATCGATTACTGTCAGCGCACATGCTATTGAACATGAAGGAGTCAATGCAATTCCGGAAGTGTTTGCAGATAAATTATCAAAAAAAATACGGATGGTATATGCAGCCTGGGGATAGTCATAGTGGGAAGGACAGATTTCAAGTCTGATTTTTCTTCATGACGACATGCGGGTATCAGTTACCGTATAATCAAACGCATGTAGCAACAAAAAAATGAGGGAAAATTCTATGCAGACTCCGAATAATTATGATGATTACGAATTGCGTGACGAATATGATCTATCTTATTGATAGAAAGTAATCAAGTGAAGGATTCCGACTGAACGGATTCGGACGTTCGAGGGGGGGCCTGTTTCATAAGGGTGCATTGCTCGCAGTACGGGTTCTTCACAGTCAAAAACCCCTTCTATTCCATATCTCTTACCATAATCTGAATTGACTTTGTCAAACCACTGTTGTAATTACTTATCAAGGTTGCACAAAGTGATACGGTTCCCCGACTTGCTAATGTCGGACAGATGCTCACTTGTTCCGGCCTTCCTTGACGCTTACCTGAATGCCCAACTTCCTTTTCGGATGCGGCGCGGGACTGTGATGAAAAAGCGTCAAGGTTTTACAAGGCCGTTTTTGGTTCCTCTCACCTTGGGCAATTGTAGCCCTCTGGTCATGAACCATTCTCGGCTTTTCAACCTGATTGTCCTCCGCTCCCAGGTCACGACTGTAATCAGTGTTTTGATCTGCGTAGGTCTGTGCCATACAAAAGCCAGATTCACCGGAGGGTCTTTGAAAGCTCCGCTCCCATGCTGAGACTCAAAATGTGTCGGCTCATCGTGCATAGCGTTGGCGGTATCGGGACATGCGCCAATAGCATCGGAGCTTTCATTTGAAGCCTGCGGGCGGTGCTGCTACTGGCGAGGACACTTTTTGTGTCGAGGTCAGCCCTTCACCACATGACGCAAGCTTTTTGGAAAAGGGGTAATCGAATCTTCCCACGGAATTGGCTTTCGGTAAGGTTGATTCGATAAACCCCTTATCAAAGTCGGGAATGGTTCCTCTCATCTTGGGCAATTGGAGCCCTCTGCTCATGAACCATTTCCGGCTGCCATGTCACAAGAAAAAGCAGGATTACCCGCTATGAAATCTGACATATTCGGTTTTGTTGAAAAAGAAGATGTTCCATACGCCATCGAAAAATTATCCGGTGATATTTTTCGCATGGATGCCAGAGACCCGGAAAGATGGTTTGAAATAAAAGACCCGGATAACCGTTGCAGGATTCGGTTAAATTCATCGTCAATCTCTGAATCAGAAGCTATGCTGTTGGCAGACGAAATGTCAGAAGACATTGCCGCGTTGCGGTAGAGTTTGCCAGATCATCTGAGACGTTCAGTCTGACTTCCGGAAAGGCCCTCCGGTTTGCCCACCTTGCCGTCAGGCATGTTGTGAGGAATATGAGGATCAGTTGGCCGCCCTCCAGACTGAATCGTTTTGGTTTCCGCTCCCATGTCAAAACGAGTACATATAGGGTTGACATGCGTAGGTCCGTTAGAGTCGCTAACCTCTACGGGTACAACGGAAGCCAATCTCTTGACTTCGTTATCTGATGGGACTATTCTTGAATCGTAATCTGGATGGGTGGAGGCACTCTCTATATCCCCATTCAGGGTGGAGGGAATGGATGCCCAGAATCGCTCCCCGTATCTTGCCCCGGTGGTTCAATCCCAACCAGCCCACCACATATCGCCGTTTCATCAGAATTTTATCCAGTGTATCGAAATATACGTTCCTTACCCTCAGCTTAAGTTATCCGACTTGGATAGCTTCATGATCTCGGCTGCTTCCCGGATGTCTTCTTCAAACTCATCAGCCAGTGCTATAGCATATGACTCTGAGACTTTGAAGGCATTTGACGTAATCCTGAACGCTTTGTCGGAATCCTTAACTTCTTCCCATTTTGCCATTGATATTCCGCACATGCGGAACACCCTGCCACCTAATCGCTCGATGGCATACGGGACAAAATCTTTTTTCATAAATTCAAAATTACGAGATAGCACCTAAACCCCCTCTGTTGTTTGGTAATGTCCCCTGGACAGCCGATTATTGCAGCCAATTCCAGAGTGGCAAGTATTGATTCTCAACCATTTGCTTTTCTGATAGACGCGAAATATATGTGATTTCAATCAATAAATCAATTCAGCTTGATTAATAAAGTTTATGGTGATAGGCCAGAAAACAACTTAATAATTGCACGTTCAGACAGACACTGATTGCTGAAAGATGGTTACTTTCTCATTTGCATCATCAACGCAGGCAAAGTGCCGCCCGATCCCGCCTTTGTTGCACAAGTGGAAGGACAAAACGGAATGCTTGATGCAGTTGATGATTCCTATCTGGTTCTTTGCGGCAAGGGAGGCAAGGAACACGAACATCTTCATGAATGCGAGCTGTTTGAGCCGGATGCCCCGGTTCCTCGTTCCACGACAGCCCTGCAAAAAGAAGTTCTGGCGGGAAACTGGCGAACACCCTCGCCAGTAAAGGATTTCTTCCAGAAATCCACGAAATAACATTGATGAGGTAATTGATGGCATGTTTAACCAGTGAAGGTACGACGATTGAAATTCGTTTTAAAAACTTTTCTGTCGGTTGGGTCGATTGTGAAATTCGTTTTCTCTCGCACGGGCAACCCATCCTGAATGAAAATATCCTGGGCAGACAAGGATGAAACGCTCATGGCATGGTCTATGTCACCCCCCATGAATGAAAATTGTTTTTCACGCAAAGGCGGTAGGGGTGACCGGCCGGTCGCCCTTACTTGTTTCGTGGTTTAAAAGTATTTTCACGGTAAAGTAAAAGCACTTCTATAAAACCTGGGAAAAAGGATAATTTTTAAAATGACAATTCAGGAATATATCATCCAGTTAAACAAAAGATATATCAGTGGGATTTCCAGGGAACATTCGTATCGTGGCGATATTGAAACGCTCTTTAGGTCACTGCTTCCAGATGTAGATATCACCAACGAACCGGCTAATGTAACAGACTGCGGAAACCCTGATCTGGTTATTGTAAAAAACAAAATACCAATTGGCTATATTGAGGCCAAGGATGTTGGTAAAAACCTTTCGGACAAGAGCTACAAAGAACAGCTTGACCGGTACCGAAGCTCGCTTGAAAACCTGATTATCACAGATTACATACTGTTTCAGTTCTTTCAAAAGGGGAAAAAGATCGGAGAAATCCGAATCGCCGAAATCCGGGATGGAAAGCTGGCCGCTTTGCCTGGAACATTTAATGAGTTCACTATTCGAATTCAGGAATTCTGCGACTATGTCTGCCAAACTATCAAATCACCTATTATGTTGGCCGAACATATGTCCAATAAAGCCCGCTTACTGCAAGTTATCCTTGAAAATGCCGTTACATTTGATGAACAGGAAAATAAGGCAACAGAACTTCTTGGAAAGTATAAAGTATTTAAGCGCGACCTGATTCATGATGTCAGCCCGAAAGAATTTGCCGACATTTTTGCACAGACCCTTGCGTATGGTATGTTTGCGGCGCGACTGCATGATCCTGACCTGGAAACCTTTACACGGCAGGAGGCTGCAGAACTCATCCCGGCCAGCAACCCGTTTCTGCGTAAACTATTTCAGGATATTGCCGGATACGACATCGATCCCAGGTTGCGTCCAACTGTCGATAATCTGGCGGATGTCTTCCGCGCCACGGATGTAAAGGCATTGCTGGCTGACTTTGGGAAAATTGGCACCCACCATGACCCGATCATTCATTTTTATGAAACCTTTCTATCTCAATATGATCCAAAATTGCGGAAAAGCCGAGGGGTATGGTACACACCACAGCCTGTTGTCAATTTTATAGTTCGGGCTGTGGATGATATTTTAAAAACAGATTTCAATCTGCCAGATGGGCTGGCGGATACATCTAAAATCGGAATCAAGGTGCAGGCTCAGGGAACTCCCAAAAAGATTCAAAAAGAAGTTCATCGGGTTCAGATTCTCGATCCGGCGGCAGGAACCGGAACCTTTCTGGCAGAGGTCATTCGGCACATCCACCGGACAAAATTCAAAGCCATGCAGGGAGCCTGGAGCGGCTATGTCGAAAATGACCTGATTCCCAGACTGAATGGCTTTGAACTGCTGATGGCTTCTTATGCGATGGCCCACCTGAAGCTGGACCTCCTGCTGGAGGAAACCGGCTATAAACCCAAAAAACAACAGCGGTTCCGGGTGTTTTTGACCAATTCCCTGGAAGAGCATCATCCGGACACCGGCAGCCTGTTTGCTGCATGGCTGTCTGCTGAAGCTAACGAGGCCAATTACATCAAGCGCGATACACCGGTCATGGTGGTTATTGGGAATCCGCCGTATTCGGTGAGTAGTAGCAACAAAAGTGCATGGATAGAAGGGTTGATGAAGGATTATAAGCAGGATTTGAATGAAAAGAACATCCAACCATTATCCGATGATTACATCAAATTTATCCGTTTTGGACAACATCTGATAGACAAGCAGGGTGAAGGGATATTGGCTTTTATTTCAAACAACAGCTTTATTGATGGCATTATCCACCGTCAAATGCGGAAGAAATTACTGGAAAGTTTTGATAAGATTTACATTTTGGATTTACATGGAAATGCAAAAAGAAAAGAATCAACACCAGATGGAACCAAAGATGAAAACGTTTTTGATATTATGCAAGGTGTTAGTATCAATTTGTTTATTAAGTCAGGGAAAAAGAAGAAAAGATTAGAAAATGAAGTTTTTTATGCTGATCTCTGGGGAAAGAGGGCAAAAAAGTATGAGACTTTGTTGAATGCTAATTTGAAAGATTTTAATTGGGATATATTGAATGTTAAAGACACGAATTGTTTTTTTGTAAAAATAAATTTTAATGATGGTTTAACTTACCAAAAAGGTTTTGAACTTGACCAATTATTTATCAAGAAAACAACAGGGATCAAAACACATGATGACAAAAATTTGGTCTCATTCACCAAATTCAATGACTGTAATCATACTTATTGTTATAGACCATTTGATATTCGAAATATTGATTACGATCTAAAAAAAGTCGTACGTGCTCGATATAATGTAATGAAGCATGTTTTCAATAGAATAAATTTATCGTTAGTAATACCACGTCAGGCGGTAACGAATAATTGGAATCATGTTCAAATCTCAAATACTTTAGTAGACAATCGAGTCCATTACAGCAATAAAGGGATACCAATTGTCTGCCCTCTATACACCTACCCCGACTCCACCACCCAGCAAAGCCTGGAACTCAGTCTCAAACGAACCCCCAACCTGAACATGACCATCGTTCAGGAAATTGCCCAAAAACTCAATCTTATCTTTACGCTGGAAAAAGAGACCACTCCAGACACATTTGCTCCAATTGACATTCTGGACTACATTTATGCCGTGCTTCATTCCCCATCATATCGAGCCAAATATAGGGAATTTCTGAAGATTGACTTTCCCCGCGTGCCTTACCCGGATGGCCCTGAAATGTTCTGGAAGCTGGGTTCCTTTGGCGGTGAACTGCGGCGGTTGCATCTTCTGGAATCCGTGACAATGGACAGCATCATCACATCTTATCCGGAAGATGGTGAAAATACCGTTACCCGAAAAATATCGACCAAAGACTGGGACTTAAATGATCCTGCAAACAGCCAGGGCCAGGTATGGATCAATGACACACAGTATTTTGGTCAGGTTCCGCTTGTTGCCTGGGAGTTTTATATCGGCGGATATCAACCGGCTCAGAAGTGGCTGAAAGATCGGCATGGAAGAATGCTCTCCATAGATGATCTGGTTCACTATCAGAAAATCATTGTGGCGCTGACAGAAACAGACCGAATCATGAAGGCAATTGATGATGAAATCGCTATTGTGGAAAAGATTACTACCTGCGAGAGCCAGGAAGAAGAGGCAATATGATTGACTCAATTAAACCTAAGGATAAGCAAATACTTGAGACATTTAAGCACATGCTCGAACAAAGGGTGCATCTGAGTACATTCGCTCTTTTCGGTTCACGAGCAAGAGGAGATGCCGGACATTATTCTGACATGGATGTTTTGGTGGTAGTAGATCAACTGGATACGCCTACGGCGGACTACATAAGCGATTGTGCTTGGGAGTCTGGTTTCGGGAGCGGTATTGTGGTTGTGCCGGTGTCTTATTCAAAGTCAGAATGGGAAGGCATTGAGAGTCAATCCTTGCTTGCCGCCAACATTAGAATTGAAGGAGTATTCCTGTGAAGCAGGAAGACAAAACCACTATTATCAGCTATCGGATTGAACAAGCTCAAATTGCCTTGGACGATGCAATTTACTTGAATGCTGGGGGGCGAAGCCCACAAGGCATTGTTAATCGTTGTTACTATGCCATGTTTTATGCCACGCTTGCTCTGTTGCAGGACATCGGCAAGGCCCCAACCAAGCACTCGGGCATTATTAGCCTGTTCGACACTGAGTATGTCATGAAAGGAATCTTTCCCCGAGAGTTGTCTAAAAATCTTCACAAGGCGTTTGAACTACGGCAATCATCAGACTACAAGGTACGACCAACAATGCCCGAAGAACTTGTAAAAAAAGAGATCGATAAGGCATCAAATTTTGTCGAGGCAGTTATACTGCGAACTGGCATAATCTGCGCTTTTCATAAACTCCCTCTCCCAGCGGGGGAGGGTTGGGGTGGGGGATCAAAAACGTAAAATTATGCCAGTTCGCAGTATAAGAGCTATTTTCAACAATAGTACACTCCGCTCATCGAACCGGACACGCGAATTTTCCGGGAGATTTGAAGTCTTTCCACATTTCTTTGATGAACTTCCAGATGATCTGTTTAACAGGTGCATCAATAACACTGTCATCCTGTCATATAGAAATCAGGATAGGGTTTATGAAAATTGACAACACT
This sequence comes from uncultured Desulfobacteraceae bacterium, assembly GCA_903839535.1. Lineage (GTDB taxonomy): Bacteria > Desulfobacterota > Desulfobacteria > Desulfobacterales > Desulfatirhabdiaceae > RAAP-1. The sequence goes on along the minus strand of CAIMCT010000329.1, from coordinate 10,623 downwards.
GATGGAACTGGAAATATTGATGTGACTGTATCCCAAAGCAATCCATATTTCAAAATTACACCAAATAGCCGGATGCTGAATCTGGACTTGCTGGTTGCACGGGAACCTGCTGACCCGGACCGGGTGGCGCGCGCCAAAATTCTGATGGAACAGGCATCAACTGCAGTGGGTGAAAAACGTAATCCCATCGGCGTTATCCCACTGGATAACGGCAAATTCAAGGTACTTGATGGCAATACAACATTGCAGGCTATGCGGGATATGGGCGAAAACGTGGCGATTGTGGAAATAATACAAGGGATTGCCGATCCGGTAATTCCATCTTTCAGGCAACCATGAATGTCATGGCTTTTAAAATTGCTACGGCAGAGCAAGGTTGAAATTGCCGAAGCCATTCGAGAAATGGATATGGCGAAACAGGGAGAGGCATAGTTGATAAAAATCCGGATGATTGACACCATTTCGTCACAACTGAAAATGATTGAAGAATCTCACCAGGTCAGGATTCTGTATGCCCTGGAATCCGGAAGCCGGGCTTGGGGATTTGCTTCCCTGGACAGTGATTATGATGTTCGGTTCCTCTATGTTCATCCGGTGGAATGGTATCTGTCCATTCGGGATCAGCGGGATGTCATAGAAATCCCGATTACTGACTCGCTGGATATCAATGGATGGGACTTGAAAAAAGCGCTGAAGCTGTTTTGCAAATCCAATCCGCCACTGCTGGAATGGCTGCGTTCACCCATTGTCTATCGGGATGTCGAGGGACTGGCGGAAAGCCTGCGGAATCTGATACCGACCTGCTTTTCTCCCAAAAACGGCATGTATCATTACCTGCACATGGCGAAAGGCAATTTTCGGGAATATCTTCAGGGTGAAAGCGTCTGGACTAAAAAATATTTCTATGTGCTGCGCCCGGTTCTGGCATGTGAATGGATTGCGCGATATGGCACCGTGCCGCCACCGGTTGAGTTCCGAAAACTGCTGAATGGGCTGGACCTCGATGCCGCAGTGATTCATGAAATCGACATTCTATTGCAGAAAAAAATCTCCGGGGATGAACTGGATAACGGGCCGAAAAATCATATCCTCCACCAGTTTCTGGAGAACAGTCTGACCCACCTTGGTAACTGTCTGAATGAATTGCAAACCACCGAACCAGATTTGGGCATTCTGGATGATCTGTTCAGACGGATGGTATATGCAGCCTGGGGACAATCATAGTGGGAAGGACAAATTTTAAGTCTGATTTTTCTTCATGACGACATGCGGGTATCAGTTACCGTACAACCAATCGCACATAAAGCAACAAAAATAGGAACAATTCTGTGCAGACTCCGAATAATTCTGATGATTACGAATTGCGTGACGCGCATAGGTCTATAAGTTTTGGCATCTTCAGTTCGGATATGTCTAACCATTTGAAAACAGTAGATAATTTTAATTTTTCTGATTTTTAAATAAAAGTCTCAAATTCAACAGGTTACGTTAAAATGCCAACAGTTGTGGACCTATGCGGCGTGACGAATATGATCTGTCCGAAATGAAAGTCGTGACCAAAGGCAGATATGCACCACATCGCGGGGCAGGAAAAAACATCGTATTACTTGATTCGGACATTACGGAGTTCTTTCCTACCGATGAATCTGTCAATGAAGCTTTGCGGCTTATTGTGCAGATTGCCAGAATTCCGTTCAGACACCGGACTGAATTAAAACCTGTCTGAGCATAGGTAAAGAACAGATGCTTAGGCGTTAGCAGTGTCGCTCATCCAAGCTATCAACAGTGATTTTGGAGAAAACATGAAAAATACAGGGAAGCTATTGCTCTTCATCGGAGCGATTTGGGGCGTGATTGCATTTAATCAAGATACCACAGTGACAACGGAGGGCCAGTTTATAGGCAGTACCTATATCCCAAGTCAGACCGTGCATAACATTGGGAAAATTGATGAACGGCGCAACCATCTCATGTTGTCTGGTTTAATGGTTCTTGCTGGTGTCATTTTGTTCGCTGTCGGTTCTACGCAGTCATCATCACAAGAATCGCCGTTTACTGGTACTCGCAAATGTCCCTATTGTGCTGAAATAATAAAATCTGAGGCGGTAATATGTCGTTATTATGGTAAACGGTATATTGGCATTTTTAATGTCCCTAAAGGCTCTGGTGCCATTCTTCAGCACACTCGTTGGTGTTGACAGGGACGATTTTGGCTATTCTGCTGAATACGATGGTTACTCCGCTGCGGGGGACACTGAGTACGAGGCCATCAATAACCTCATCGACAAGCTTCTCGACAAGGGGTCCGATTAGGACTGAAAAATGAAAGTAGGATTTGATATGACACCGAAATCTCCAGACTACTTCCGTCGTGATCAACCCGACGGTGTAACTGCGCCAGACCTTTCGAAGGACTGTTCTTACGCTGAGCACATTGTGCGCGCACGCGGGAAGCGTACTCAGTTAACAAGCGTATCGCTTGATCCTCAAAAAATCAATGACTTCGGACCGGCCTTGTATCGCGCGCTGCGTCCGGATATAGACGGTGACGGACACGCAATCATCGAACATTCGGAACTTCTGCAGCACCTTCGCGTATCAGCAGAGTTAAATGAGAAGGAAGAGCGCGTGAGAGCACTTCAGGCTCAGCGCTACGCAAAGCGTCGCCAAGAGGGTTTGGTGAAATGGAATTTCTCGCTCGGTGGCATAGATCGCAAGGATTTGATCAGTTGGGCGTTTCAGAACATACAGAAGTATTTTAGGAGGGAATAGTCGTGGACGAACTCTTTAGCTGTCGGAACTGCATTCAGAATTGCGGACAGAGCCTCCTTATCGGTAGGGGCGCAGGCTACTGTGTGAAGCATGACACAGTGCTTTTTTATCCAGAACGAACGACCTGCAAATATCTTCACAGAAAGGACCTTCCACGCTTTGTAGTAGATGAAGGGTTAAGGGAGCATGCAAGTGAATTTGCTGGATTCTCGGGCATCGCCGATTTGGTTGAGCACAAACCGATTGAGCGTTTACACTACAGTGAGAAATTCGCATGGGAGCGAAAGCAGTTTGACCCCATCAATCAAAGTCTTGCTCATTATCATAAGACAAAGCCAACCTGGATATTTCTCCAAGCTATGTCCGGCGGCATTGATGGTCGTCGCGCCCTTACCCATGCTTCGTTAATACGCAGATACATGGACAATTGTGGAACGTGGAAGAGTTCCTACCGCTTCGTCTTGGCAATGATTCAGGAACTCCCGCGCACACCATACTTTCCAGAAGAGGATATTAACTCAGACGATGTGGTGCTTAATGCAGAAATTCGTGAGGATGCCATCTGGGACGTGTTCTTTACACGCTTAAGTGGAATTCAGGAGTACGGGTTTCACTCAGGAATTGAAACTCTCATGTGGGCTACGGACCAATTGAATGGTTCTTTGACTGCTCTGGATTGGTCCGGTTTGAGCAAGGAGTTAAACGTAAAGTCGTCGGAATGGACCGACCTGATAATTGCCCATGCAACGGATGAAGGTGCTTTTTTTCCCCCTCATGAGCAGTGGAAAGACTTTGAAGAGTTTGAGTCATTTTAAGGAGGGAACGATGCGAGACCTGAGACACAACAATTCGACCCATGCGCAAAAACCCGCCTACACATGGACAGAACCGGTAACAGGGATGATATTTGTGTGGGTGCCTGGGGGGTGTTACATGATGGGGTGTGGGGAAGGGAATAATAATGAGAAACCAGTGCATGAGGTATGTGTTGATGGATTTTGGATGGGTCAGACGGAAGTGACGCAGGGTCAGTGGCAGCGGGTGATGGATAGCAACCCGTCCTATTTTAAAAAAGGGGATAATTATCCGGTAGAGAAGGTGTCTTGGGAAGATGCAGGGGAATACATTCTGAAGCTGAACGGGATGGGGAATGTAAAGTTTCGGCTGCCAAGTGAGGCGGAATGGGAATATGCCGCGCGCAGTGGTGGGAAGGCGGGGAAGTATTCAGGAGGTAGTGATCTGGACGGTGTGGCGTGGTATTTCAACAACAGTGGAGACAGAACCCATCCGGTGAGAACAAAGAAGGGCAACGGATTGGGTATATACGACATGAGTGGCAACGTGTGGGAATGGTGTGAGGACGTATATATAGCCGACATACTGTTACTTTCTCTTGAACGTTTTGATTTATGCCTTGATCAATGGTGATAAGGTGAATTCGTTTCGAGAAAACCAGGCAATCGAATAAAACACAAAGGATGAACGACATGTCGGCCCCACCAGAGATTATTCAGATCGTTGAACGGTTTGATGCCGAATTCAACGAATGCAAACAAGAAAAATATGGTGAAACACAGGTTCGGGTGGACTTTATCAACCCGTTTTTTGAAGCTCTTGGCTGGGACATGTCCAACAAAACCAGACGTGAGATCACGCATGAATATTCACTGGATGATCAATTGACCAAAATTCGTCCGGATTACTGCTTTAATGCCGGAGGAGAAGGTAAAACCTTTTTCCTTGAAGCCAAAAAGCCATCCGTTAATCTGGAAAAGGGCCATAACCCGGCACTTCAGATAAGGCGGTATTCATGGACAGCAAACCATTCGATAGGCGCTTTGACCGATTTTGAGGAACTTTCCGTTTACTATGGCAGAGGAATCGAACCCAAAAGCAGTGATGGCCCGGATGTGGCACGGCTGTTTTACTGCAATTTCAGAGAGTATGCCGATAAATGGGATGAAATCCATGCAATGTTTTCCAGACAGGCTGTACTCGATGGGTCACTGGAGCGCCATGCAGCCGCAATGAAAACCAAACGTGGCAGTCAGGAAGTCGATGCAGTTTTCCTGAACGACATCGAAGCCTGGCGCCTTCTTCTGGCAGGCCATATCGCATCGAATAATCCGGCGTTGACACAGCGCGAACTGAATGCGTTGGTTCAACAGACGATTGACAGAATCATCTTTCTTAGAATCTGTGAAGACAGAGATATTGAACCATACGGCACACTTGAAAAACTGTTATCCAGTGAATCGGTTTATCAACAACTTGTCCGACTGTTTAAGTCTGCGGACTCAAAATACAATTCAGGCCTGTTTTACTTCAAGAATGATACCAGACGGAGTGGGGCTGCGGATACACTGGCGCTTGACTTGAAAATCCAGGATGAGCCGCTTAAGCAAATCATCCAAAGGCTGTATTTCCCCCACGGGCCTTATGCGTTTTCCGTAATGCCAGCCGACATACTGGGCCAGGTATATGAGCGATTTCTGGGAAAAGCCATCCAGGTTCAGCCGGATAGATCGGTTGTGGTGGAGGAAAAGCCGGAAGTCCGTAAAGCAGGCGGCGTTTATTACACGCCGACCTACATTGTGGATTACATCGTTCGGAGTACGGTTGGCAAATTAGTTGAAGGTAAAGCGCCGGATGACATCTCATCCATGCGTGTACTGGACCCTGCCTGCGGGTCCGGTTCGTTTTTGATCCGGGCGTATCAATACCTTCTGGACTGGCATCTGGACTGGTATTTGAACAACGATCCCCCAAAACACATAAAGTGCAAGCCTCCCGAGCTGTATCAGGATTCAAATGATCGCTGGCATTTGACCATCCACGAACGCAAACGAATTCTACTAAACAACATTTATGGTGTGGATATCGACTCCCAGGCTGTTGAGGTCTCCAAACTGTCCCTGCTGTTAAAGGTTCTGGAGGGGGAAAACAGCCAGAGCATGACCCGTCAGCTTTCACTGTTCAAGGAACGGGCGCTTCCGGATCTGGGCGATAACATCAAATGCGGGAATTCGTTGATCGGCAGGGATTTTTATTCAGGTCAGCAGTCGCTGATTACCTTTGATGAGAGGCTGAAGATAAACGCATTTGACTGGGAAACTGAATTTGCAGACATTATGAAGGCTGGCGGGTTTGATGCGGTCATTGGGAATCCGCCGTATGTGTTCACACGAAACGAGGGATTTACTGAATTAGAGAAAGCCTATTTCTGCCAACATTTTTTACATCAAAGTGTTCAGCTAAATACCTTTGGTTTATTCACAGAGCATGTTTTTAGGATTCTTCGAAAAAGTGGCAGTATGGGCTTCATTACACCGAACAACTGGCTTACCATTGACACCTTTTCACCACTCCGGAAATTTATTATTAGCACGACAGGTGATCTATCAATCATAAATATCATGGACCGCGTGTTCGAAACCGCAAATGTTGATACTGCGATAACTTTGTTTAGTAAGATCAGCCCAAACACATTGAAAGTAGCGGAAATGCAAGATAAAAATGTCACAGTTGTACATGAAGTACCTTTAGACTTAATTAAACCGCCTGCTTATGTTATTCAGATTAGCCTCTTGAAAAACTCGAAAAATCAGATCGTATTGGATAAAATAGAAAGACACACCTATAAACTAAAAGAACTCTGCACAGTTTCAACTGGCTTAAAAGCATACCAAACTGGGAAGGGAAAGCCTAAACAAACACAAAGAGAAAAAGAAAGCAGAATTTTTCATGATACCAATCAGGCCAACAAGACTTATGGCCGCTATTTGGGAGGTGTTGATGTTCGTCGCTACAGTCTTAACTGGTCTGGTGCTTATTTAAGTTATGGCGATTGGCTTGCAGAGCCGAGAAAGTCAGTGCCATTCAATGGGCCACGAATTCTTGTAAGGCAGATACCGTCAAAACCGCCTTATCTTGTACATGGAATATTTACTGACGAGCAGTTTTATAACGATATCAATAGTATGGTAATTTTTTCGCCTGCCAGCGAGTATTCGCTTAAATATTTTTTAGGACTAATTAACTCACGACTTCTCTCATTCTGGTTCCTGAAAATTTACGACAAGCTACAAAGAAAAATCTTTCCTCAGTTCAAGGTGAAGGAGTTGGGCAGTTTCCCCATTCGCACCATAAACTTCTCTGTCGCAGCCGAGAAAGCACAGCACGACCAGATGGTTGCCCTGGTTCAAAAAATGCTCGATCTGCACAAACAGCTTTCCACTACACACGCACAACAGGAAATCGAGGAGTTGAAACGTGATATTGCTTTTACCGACAAGGAAATTGACCGCCTGGTCTATGAGCTTTATGACTTGACCGATGATGAAATCGCTATTGTGGAAAAGAAGTGATGGCGATGGTAACGATTTAGGTCAAACGCCTTAATATGATTAAAAGATTATCTGGAGGAATATCATGGAATGGTTCAATAATCTGGGTTTTATTAAAACGGTAAGAAGGTTCTGGCAAGAAGGGAATCGGAAGAAGGTGCATAATAAAAGGCCCTGTATGGATCAAGCTGGATAAACAATAATATCCAATCGGGTCCTACGGGAATCAGGATAGGGTTTATGGACATTGATAACACGCATGGAACTGTAAATATTGATGTGGGTGTATCCCAAAGCAATCCATATTTTAAAATTACACCAAATAGCCGGACGCTGAATCTGGACTTGCTTGTTGCACGGGAACCTGCTGACCCAAACAGGGTGGCGCGCGCCAAAATTCTGATGGAACAAGCGTCAACTGGAGTGGGTGAAAAACGTAATCCCATCGGCATTATCCCACTGGCTAACGGCAAATTCAAGGTACTTGATGGCAATACAACATTGCAGGCCCTGCGGGATATGGGCGAAACCGTGGCGATTATGGAAATAATACAAGGGATTGCCGATCCGGTAATTCCATCTTTCAGCCGATCATGAACGCCATAGCTTTCCAGGTGCAGATTTTGGGTGTGTTATTGGTCACGGAGGACAGGGAAAGTATCATCATCTCCAATCGAAACCAAAATGGGAAACTCTTATGGAAAAGAACTTGAAAACTGGTGGCAAGAAAGGTTTGGTCACACCTTCGACAGCCTTACTCAATCAGAGGCTCGTTACCTTCTCAAAACCGAGAATGCTGACAGAATACGAAATAAAATTGCTACGGCAGAGCAAGGTTGAAATTGCCGAAGCATTTATGCGGGGTCTCAAGTATAGAACGCACTGTACCAAGCCCTTATTGCCTCCTCCGAATCAGGTCCTCAAGCACGGCTTCGTCTGTTAGGGTGCTTGTATCACCAAGGTTGGCGATGTCTCCAGCGGCGATTTTGGCCAGGACTCTGCGCATGATTTTGCCAGATCGTGTCTTGGGGAGAGCTTGCGCAAACTGGATTTTGTCGGGGGTGGCAATTGGGCCGATGATATTTCGGACATGTTGTTTGAGAGCAACTACAAGATCGTCCATTAAGACCCCTGTCTCCAATGTCACAAAGGCATAAATGCCTTGTCCCTTGCTCTCGTGCGGCATTCCCACGACTGCTGCCTCTACGACGGAATCGTGGGGTACAAGCGCACTCTCTAACTCAGCAGTACCCAACCTGTGTCCGGATACGTTTATGACATCATCAATTCTGCCCAGAATCCAGAAGTAACCATCCTCATCCATTTTTGCCCCGTCTCCAGTGGTATAAACTCCAGGAAACTTGGCGAAGTAAGTCTTTTTGAACCTCTCGGAGTCGCCGTAAACCCTGCGCATCAATCCGGGCCACGGTTTTTTTATCACCAGCCATCCGCCTTCATCCAGTGTGGTCTGCTCCAGGCCGCTTCGGATAATTTCCGGTTGAATGCCAAAAAACGGCAAGGTAGCCGAGCCAGGCTTGCAGGGAGTAGCAGCAGGAAGCGGACTGATCACGATGCCTCCGGTCTCCGTCTGCCACCATGTGTCCACGATAGGACACCTTCCATGACCAATTGTTTCGCGGTACCACATCCAGACTTTGGGATTGATGGGTTCTCCAACTGAGCCAAGCAGTCTGAGCGAACTCAAGTCGTGCTGTGCGGGCCAGTGGTTTCCTTCTTTCATGAGCGCTCGCAAGGCTGTCGGGGCGGTATAGAAAATGTTCACCCGATATTTCTCGACAATCTCCCAGAAGCGGTCAGGGCGTGGATGGTTCGGTACGCCTTCAAACAGCAGACTCGTGGCACCGTTTACCAGAGGTCCATAAACGATATAGCTGTGTCCGGTGATCCAGCCGATATCAGCAGTACACCAGTATGTATCTTCATCCCTAATATCAAAAATCCATTTATACGTTTGCATTACATAAACAAGGTACCCGGCTGTCGTATGAAGTACACCCTTGGGCTTTCCTGTGCTGCCGCTGGTGTAAAGGATGAAGAGCGGGTCTTCCGCATCCATGACCTCGGGAGTGCAGTCGTTTGAAATATCCTCTGCGCAAATCTCCTCATCCCACCAGAAATCCCGTCCTTCACATATATGCGATTCCGTACTCAGTCTGCGCACTACAATAACGTCTGTGATGTTGGGGCACGATTGCAGCGCTTGGTCGGCTTGTTCCTTGCTCTTGACGACTTTGCCCCCCCGTGTGTAGCCATTGGCGCAAATCAATAGACGCGAATCGCAGTCTAATATCCGGTCTTTGAGTGATTCGGCGCTGAATCCACCAAAAACCACGGAATGAATGGCGCCGATTCGGGCGCATGCCAACATGGCTATAGGCAGTTCCACGATCATGGGCAAATAGATGCTTACCCGGTCACCCTTTTGAACTCCATGTTTCTTCAGTACATTGGCAAAACGACAGACCTGCCTGTGAAGCTGCTGGTAGGTAAGGACTTTGTCCTCGCCTGGGTTGTCACCCTCCCAGATAAGAGCAGCTTTGTTCTTTCGCCAGGTTAGAAGATGGCGATCCAGGCAGTTCACCGTAAGGTTCAGTTTGCCGCCCACAAACCATTCGTGGATTCCTTCACTGAAATCTTCCACCATGACCCTGTCCCACTTCCGGAACCAGTCCAGTTCATCAGCTTTTTGCGCCCAAAACGCCTCGGGATCATCAATCGACCTCTGATATATCTCTTTGTATTCGTCAAGAGACTTGAGTCTGGCCTTTTCCCGAAACTCCTCAGGAGGCATGAAAACCCGGTCTTCGCGCATTACCGAAGTAATAGTTTTCTTATTGGGAATATCCTCGATCACCAGAGTCAACAGGTTCTTGCCGTCTTTGCGTTCATAACTGATGACATCCACCAGCATTCGTATCAGACGCAGTCCCAGTTCGAGGTCTTCAATGTCATCAAGGGAGAGTGTGGCAGTCGGGCGATAGGATACCGCTGTGGGATTGAATTCCTTTCCATCATCCTCCATGGTGAGGGTCAACTTCTTGTCGAGCAAAGAAAAGCCGATACCAATGGCGTGTTCCCGCTCATCCTCGTAGGCATGGACGATTATGTTGACAAATATCTCTTCGAGAGCAAGGTTTGCTCCGTAAATAAGGCTCTTGCTCAATCCGTGCTGCTTGCCGAAGGCATCCAACTTCTCGCCCAGTTGTTTGATTTCGCTGACTTGATTGAGCAATTGCAGACTATAGTCGTTTGGCAAATTCCACCTCCATGGATAATCCTCCAAGTCTGAATGAGTTGATTTGAGATCGAAACGTAAGATATGTACTTTTGACCGTCTCCGGTAATCTTATGTGCCCGATATACCAAAATATATAAATATGGTGGCCAACAAAGAATACCCCACTGTCTGATTCAGATTTTTTCTATGCATTGATCATCGTTTCTGCCAGGCATTTATCCGTGCACCGCCGCCATCAGGCAATAG
>CAIMCT010000328.1 GCA_903839535.1 uncultured Desulfobacteraceae bacterium | reverse complement strand
GCCGAATGATTGAAGTGCTGTGTGTGGGGTGATGGGGAGAATGTTTCATTTGGTGAACTGTTGTCTGTGCTGGTGATTAAAATCGAAGGCCGCGCCTGGGGATCAGGATGCTGTTTTTATGGGTTTTCTGCAAAATGTGGGACTATTAAGGGACAGAATATAAGTATCAGAATGGCATGTTTTGTAACATGCCGTTTTTATCTAATATAATTGGTGGTCCCAGCGGGGATCGAACCCGCGTTTCCGGCGTGAGAGGCCAGCGTCCTGACCGCTAGACGATAGGACCAAATGCATTTGCCACACCTACCAAAAATGGTAGAGATTGTCAAATGGTTTCCATGCCGCACAATGGGAAAAAACGACATTTGAGCCCCAACCCTCCCCCGCTGGTGGGAGGAAAGCGCAGGTAGAGCCGGCATCCTGCCGGCTGCTGCAGCCGGCTCTACGGCGAAAGATTATGCCCGTTCGCAGTATTCCTCCACATTGAGTACCCCCTGCGGTTCACCTCGTCATTCAAAAACTGAAAAACCTCGGCACCGGTAAAAGATGGTTTTTCAGCCCCATTCATGATCTCAAGGTACCCTTCCATCCTGATTCGATCGAAACTGCCAATGGCGGGCAGTACCGCAAAAAGTCTGCTGTGAATCAGGCTGTAGCAGACAATGGGGCCAAACACGATTTCTCCGGTTTCCTTCTGGGAAACAGCGCCGATGATTCGGTGGTGATCAGCCTTGAATGCTTTTGGGGCAGGTTGATAGCCCAGAAGCTCGGCAAACATATCCAGGCATTCCTGAACGCCGTCGGCATATCCATGCTCCAGTGATCCTGCACCGTCAACTGCAATCGCTTCGATCTCTTCAGCCGAGAAAGATAAATTCAGCAGGGAAAGACACTCGTTCCGAACTGTTTTGACAGAATCAGCCTTTTTACTGACCACGACATCGCTGTCATTTAATATTTTTATGGCATTTCGAATATTGACCATTTCTTTGAGCGTGGGACTTTTTCGCATGGCAATATCGGAAACCGTAGTATTGTAAAATGGCAGGTCGTTGTCCAGAACCAGAATATGTGTCTTTCCAGAAGCTATCCGAGGAAGATAAATATCCAGATCCCGTTCCCGGTGGTGGTGATACTCAGCCATTTCCAGAAGAACTCGAAGGAGTCCCTTGTCCACCTTTTGCTCGCTGCCGGAAGGTCCAATCGTGGCAAGGATTTTTTCGGTCAACCGGTCAATCTGAATTTTTTTCAGAAGTTCCTGTTTGAAGCCCATCGGCAGTTCCTTTTCACTAATTGCTTTTAGTGGTATCTCACTGTGCTTTCCCGGAATCAGTTTCACAGGTCGGGTTCGCCAGACCAGCAAGATACCTGACCTCTATCCCTCGTAAATGACAGCCAGAATGGTGGCTTTTCCGCTTTTGGCAGCGATCAGATGAGGCGTGGTTGAAAGGTAATAGACGCTGTCCCCTGCTTCCAGTTCAAAGACATCTGCACCGATTTTCAGAGAAACCACCCCATCTAGCACATAGATAAATTCTTCGCCTTCGTGAATGGACATTTCCGCATCCGGATTTTCTTCCAGTTGAACCATGAGGGATTCCATGTGACGGCCTTTGACTTCCGGTGCCAGGCTTTTGTACAAATAGACGGGTTTCTGGTCCCTATAGGATGTGGAACGGGAGATTGTTTTACGTTCATTTTTTCGCGTCACCGAGTAGAGCTTGCTGCCAACTCCAGAAACTATTCTGCCGAAGGCGCTGTCCAACGCCTTGGACAGTTTAATGATGGTCCCCAACTGGGGCTGAAACCGATTGGCTTCGATATCGGAAAGTGCTTCCACATCAAAGCCGGTCAGTTTGGACAGATCTTGCAGCGAAATGCCTTTTTCTTCCCGGATGGTTTTGATTCTGATGCCGATATCTTCAATGCCAAGCGATGCTGGCGCAAAGATGTCGCCAGTCAAGTCTTCAAAATAATCCACGTTAATGTGTGGTTTTTGTAATGCAGTTTCCATGCTGTCTCCTTAAAATACGGTTTTAGTTAAATTGATGAACGCATAAAAAAATCAAAATTGGTATGTGGCGAAGTATCAACTTTCCTCCGAAACAAAAACACCGAAAAGACCCAGTTCAGCCATTTTCTGTAGGGTATTATACGAGAATTCTTCTTTCTTATCAAGCTCTCTGGCAAGCGGCACGATGATTTTGTTCTGCTTGTTATATGTAAAGAAAACAGGCGGTTTGCTATTCTGACCACTCATGTAAAATCAAGCACTTGTGTGGAGAGCAAACTTATACTGGGCAAGCGGCTTAATCTCTTTCCAGGCAAACTTTCGAACTGGGTTCCGCAGCACCGGAAATGGTAAACCGCGTAATATAGCTCCTTGTGATGATGAGAAAAAGATGATAAGTAAAAGAAATAAGCAGTCTGTGCAACTGTTATTCCTTTCCTTTACATTCTGGAGTCAAAAAATGTCAATATTATTCGAGCCGAATAGTCTTAACAAATCGCTTTATCTTGACTGAGGCGGGAATGCATGATTGCAATGTGAAATACAATTCACAGATGGAATCAAATTCAATGGTATTGATCTTTTGTTGGCAATGTCTCATCAATCAACATTTCATTAGAAGGGAGGGTGTCTATGAAATACCCGGATATTGAATTGAATCCTTTTTTTTCCTGGGCCAACCGGCCCCGAATCATGTATGGTCCCGGCATTCGATCCGAATTGGGCTTTGAAATGGGTCAACTGGGCGGAACCAGGGCTGTGATAATCACGGACAAAGGCGTTGTGAATGCCGGCGTTGCGCAAATGGTGGCGGATGCCATGAATAAATCCGGGCTGCTTATGGTTGGTATTTTTGATCATATCGTGCAGGATGCCAGGATTGACCTGATTAACGAAGGCGCAGCATTTTACCGGGATAAAGGCGCCGACTGCATGGTCGTGGTCGGCGGCGGCAGCGTGATGGATTCCGCCAAAGCCATTAACATCCTGATCGGCGATGGCGCTGATGATTTCATGCCTTTTGCAGAGCAGGCCGCCCTGTGGGACGGCGCAAAACCGCTTCCGCCCCACATCGTTTTTCCGACAACGGCTGGTACCGCCAGCGAGGTCACCACTGCCATTGTGGTTCTGGATGTTGTCGCCAGGGTCAAGTTGCAGGTGACCCATCCCTATAATGCCGATATTGCCATGCTGGATCCGGAGCTAACCGTAAAGCTTCCGCCTAAAATTACGGCCTTTACAGGCATGGATGCCCTGACTCATGCGGTGGAAGGCATCACTTCCTCCGGTGCGGAACCCATTGCTGATGCTTGTGGGCTTCATGCCATCCGGCTCATTTTCAAATATCTCCCCCTTGCCGTCAATGAACCCGACAACATCACCGCCAGAGGCAATATGCTGATTGCCAGCACCCTTGCCGGACTCTGCTTCGGAAATGTCATGACCGGCGCGGTTCACGCCACGGCCCATGCCCTTGGCGCCCACTACGGCATTCCCCACGGACTTGCCAACGCCATCATGCTGCCGGTGGTAATGGCGGCCAATGTGGATGCCGCTCCGGAACGCTATGCGATGGTGGCTGATGCCATGGGAATTGCGACACATGGCATGTCTCCGGCTGAAGCGGCCATAGCGGCTGTTCAGGCCGTAAAGAATTTGAAAAAAGGCATCGGCCTGACCGAAACCCTTAGGGACTTTAATGTTCCGAATGATCCAGACGAGCTTCAGCAAACCATTGACCTTGCAGCCTCGGATTCCCAGATCAGCTACAACCCACGGTATCTTGCAGATTCGGATGTTCTGGAATTGTTTCTTAAAGCGTACTAAGGTGATTTCCAACAAAGAACACCCCACTGTCTGATTCAGATTTTTTGGCCTTGATCCTTGTTTCGGTCATGCATTTACTTGTGTCTTACCGCCATCAGGCAATAG
>CAIMCT010000327.1 GCA_903839535.1 uncultured Desulfobacteraceae bacterium | reverse complement strand
CTGGCCCCCCTTTTTCAAAGGAGGGGAATCCTTTCGATTTTAGTATTTTAGATTGTTCGATGAAATTTAATGATGATACCATTTTACCTTAAACCCATCACACAAAGGATATTGTCCATGCACCCTGCTACCCGAATTGAAGACCTTGATCACGAATCCACTGCAAAACTGGTTATCGACATGTTTCACCGGATTGTCATTCATCATGCCCTGTGGTTTACCGAAGTCCGACACCAGATGGGCACGGAGAAAGCGCTCGACACTTTAAAAACCGCCTTTGACCGAGGCTATCCCATTCAGATGAAACGGCTGTCCAAGGTGCTGGGTTTTGAGATGAAGGACAATATTCCCGCACCGCTTCTGAACATGTCCCAGAAATCGCTGATGACACTGCTGGATAGTGTGGCGGTCAACTGGCTGGCCAATGACGGTGTCTGGTTTCAGGCCGTCGAGTTTGAAAGCGGTATGAATGATGCTAAGCGCTGCAACGATTCCTGCTGGGCCCATTTTTCTCCGTTTGAAGCCAGATCCATCAAGCAATTCTTAAATCTTTCCGACCAGCCAGGCCTTGCAGGTTTGAAGGCTGCTCTCAATTTTCGACTTTATGCCAGAATCAACACCCAGTCTTTTGTTGAAGAAAGCGAAAACAGCCTGATTTTCCAGATGAATGAATGCCGGGTGCAATCCGCCAGGAAGCGAAAAGGCCTTCAGGACTATCCATGCAAATCCGGAGGGCTGGTGGAATACACCTATTTTGCCCGCGCCATCGACCCAAGGATCAAAACCGAATGCATCGGATGTCCGCCGGATGATCATCCTGACACCTGGTGCTGCGCATGGCGGTTTTCAGTTTGAAATGCGTCCTCCGTTGCAGGCGATGTACGGTGATTTTGTTCTAATGTATAACTATCTGAAATTACACATATTCAATAAATTGAATATTTCGTTTTTTTAAAATATTCCAGTATGTTATGCGTATTGATGATAATATTTATCAATAACTATTTGTTATTAAAGCAAATATTTTTGAGAATAAAATCACCGTGGCAGGCGATGGGTATTTAGTTGACAATGTGACCAGTTGTGATTAGAAAAGAATGTTTTTGTTCACTCATTTTTTTCAATAACTATATTGGTTGCCGTCGGTTTCGGTGCGTATCCCGACGGTAAACGTATCCTAACTGTATGGGAGGGTCAATCCATGTATGTACCGCGATATATGGTTTTTACCAAAGGCGTCGGCGTAGCCAAAGAAAAATTGTCTTCTTTTGAAAATGCCCTGCGTGAGGCGCGTATCGCTCACCTCAATCTTGTAACGGTTTCATCCATTTTCCCCCCACACTGCAATATCATTGATATCGAAAAGGGAATTGACCGCCTGGAACCTGGTGAAATAACGCACTGTGTAATGGCCAGAGAACAGATCAATGAACCTGGACGCAGAATTGTCGCCAGCATCGGCCTGGCTTTGCCAGCCGAAAGGGGCCGCTATGGTTATCTTTCGGAACACCATGGATTTGGTCAGACTGAAATTGAGGCAGGCGATTATGCCGAAGATCTGGCGGCAACCATGTTGGCCAACACCCTTGGTATCGAATTCGATGCAGACAAGGACTATGACGAACGCAGGGAAGTCTATAAAATGTCCGGCAAAATCGTTAAATCCCAGCATACCAGCCAGGGCGCTCTGGGCGCTGAAGGTAACCTGTGGACGACCGTCGTGGCAGCGGCCATATTTGTGAAATAAGTTATGAATGCAAGTCACAAACACGCTATGAGCCCCCTTTCTTTTGGAGAGCCCAAATATCAGTTGCATGATCCGGAAAGCGCACGGGCGATTGTGCTGCCTCTGTGCTATGAAAATGCGGTTTCCTATGGAACCGGGGCCGGCAGCGGACCGCTGCATATCTTGAAAGCCTCCGTGCAACTGGAAATGATGGATGAAGAAACATTCATCAACTGGGGAGATATCGGCATTCATACCCTGCCACCGCTCTATCCTTCCCAAAATCCTGAGCAGGCTGTCAGCCAAATGCAACAAGCTGCACGCGCTGTACTTGAAAGGCATCAATTTCTATTATCCCTTGGGGGCGACCATGCAATCGCCATTGGTCCCATCATGGCGGTTGCGGAGATTTTTCCCAATTTAGGCGTGCTTCAGGTAGATGCCCATCTGGATCTCAGAAATACCTGGAACGGGAGCCGGTACAATCACGCATGTGTAATGCGCCGGGTGGTTGAAGATATGGCGCTTCCCGTGGTTCAGGTTGGCATTCGCTCCTTTTCATCTGAAGAGGCCGATTTCATACGGCATCGCGGCTTATCTCCTTTTTTTGCTCATCAGATTGCACAGAATGACATGTCGTGGATTCAGCAGGTAGTCGAACGGTTGCCGGAGCATGTGTATATGACCATAGATCTGGATGGTCTTGACCCGTCAGTTATACCCGGAACCGGCACACCGGAACCGGGCGGACTTCTCTACCGTCAGCTTGTCGGCCTGATTCAGGCAGTGGGTCGATCCCGAAAAGTGGTGGCTGCCGATATTAACGAGCTGTCCAAAATCGAGGGAACTACGGTTTCGGAATTTACAGCCGCCAAGCTGGCAACCAAATTGTTCGTGTATTGTCTGAA
Source organism: uncultured Desulfobacteraceae bacterium (assembly GCA_903839535.1). Lineage (GTDB taxonomy): Bacteria > Desulfobacterota > Desulfobacteria > Desulfobacterales > Desulfatirhabdiaceae > RAAP-1. The sequence goes on along the minus strand of CAIMCT010000327.1, from coordinate 3,495 downwards.
TAGGGAAAGAATGCCGATCTGAGGACCCAGCTCCAAAAAAAAGGGCCCAAGCAATGCCTCGGGCCCTTAACAACTCTATAACCATTCAGCGGAGCCATGGATTCGGAATCAGTGGTATTACCGCTCCCTGACAACTACTCCATGTCTCCTAATATTTAAAACAATCATATCTAAAACAATCCGCTGACTTTTCCGGTATCGGTATCCACGTCAATTCTTCTGAATGCCGGATTGGAGCTGGTTCCTGGCATCAGGCTGATGGTGCCTGCGCAGGGACAGAGGAATTTGGCGCCTGAATAAATAAGAACGTCCCGAATCGGCAGGGTCCACCCCTTGGGTACGCCCTTTACCGTTGGATCATGGGTCAGGCTCAGGTGGGTTTTAACCATCATGGTGGCATAATCTGCATACTTGGGATCGTTTTCCAGCATTTTGGCTTTGGCCTCGGCCTCTGGGGACCAGGATACACCGTCTGCGCCGTAAACTTCTTTGGCAATCAGGGAGACGCGGTCGCGCAGCTTGGTCTCCAGCGGATACAGGAATTTAAAATCGCTCTTTTCGTTGCAGGCCTCAATAACGGCATCCGCCAGTTCCAGCGCTCCGTCCCCACCATCAGCCCAATGGGTTGACTTGGCGCAGCGTGCGCCGGCGGCTTCAGCAGCTTTTCGAACGATAGCGACTTCAGCATCAGTATCAGTATGGAAGCAGTTGATGCAGACGACAGGATTGATACCGGATTTTCGAATGGTATTGATATGGTGAACCATATTCTCGACACCTTTCTCCACCAGCCCCAGATTCTCCTTAATGTATGCATCGGGAAGTGCGATACCGGCGACAACTTTGGGTCCGCCGCCGTGCATCTTAAGGGCGCGGATGGTGGTGGTTAGAACGGACACATGTGGTTTCAGTCCGCTGTTACGGCATTTCACATTCCAGAATTTCTCAAATCCGATATCTGCAGCAAACCCGCTCTCGGTGACATGGTAATCGAACATTTTCAATCCGATCCGGTCGGCGATGATGGATGACTGGCCAACTGCGATATTTGCGAAAGGACCGGCGTGAACCATGCATGGCTGATGTTCGGCGGTACTCATGAGGGTTGGGTTGATGGTGTTTCGCATGAAAGCGGTCATGGCGTTGCCAACTTCCAGATCACCGGTGGTGACTGGTTTTCCGCTCTTGTCGAAACCGACAGTAATATCATTGAGACGTTTTTTCAGATCCGCCAGGTCACGGATGATGGACAGAATGGCCATACATTCGGAGCCCACGGCAATACCGAACTTGGACTGCATGGTGAATCCATCGGTTCTGCCGCCAAGACCGATAATAATGTTTCTGAGTGACTGGGCACAGAAATCAATGATCCATCCCATTTCAACACGGGTGGGGTCAAGATCAAGCCTGCGCATTTTGGTGAGCCGTGCAAGCTGCTCATCGTTATAATTTCGTTCATGCTGCATTCTTGCTGTCAAGGCGACCATTGCCAGGTTGTGGGCGTTCATGATGTCGTTGATATCACCGGTGAGGCCAAGCGAAAACTCGGTCATGGGAATGATCAGCGCGTTTCCGCCGCCTGCAGCCGTTCCCTTGACGTTCATGGTCGGGCCGCCTGAGGGCTGACGGAGTGCACCACCAACATTTTTGCCACGCTTTCCCAAGCCTTCCATCAGGCCCACGGAAGTAGTACTCTTGCCTTCGCCCAGAGGAGTCGGGGTGATGGCGGTGACTTCAATGTATTTGCCGTCCGGCCTATTTTGAAGGCGGTTTATGATTTTGAGAAAATCCAGTTTGGCCAATCTTCCCATGGGAAGTATTTCATCTTTTTGCAGACCCAGTTCGTCACACCATTGTTGCGGCGTTTTCATGTGGACTTCGGCAGCTTCGGATATCTGCCAATCTTTCATTTCTACTGCATTGTAAGCCATTGATTCGGTCCTCCTCTGAATTGATGATTAATAATTCTGGAACCTGATAAAGCATCCGTGGTTCCCAGCGGATTCAGCACAATTACCGGAAGATACACTCTATTTCCTGGTACCAAATTTATAGAATGATTGTATCATTCTTAAATTTCATCGAACAATCACAACTAAAATCTAAAGGATTCCCCCCCTTTGAAAAAGGGGGGCCAGGGGGGATTTAGGAGGCTATCCACCTGAAAAATCCCCCTCGATCCCCCTTTTCCAAAGGGGGAAGTATCATCTTCGTATATGGGGTGATCGAATTTAAGAATGATACGAATGATTGTTACTGTCAAAAGGCGATTTACATGTTGCCGTCGCAAACAGGGGATCGCGTTGCAGAAGACTTCATTATACCTTCTATAATTGCGCTTCATTATCATGGGACAGGCGTTTTGGCAAGCAATAAAAAGACAGAATCGTTTCATCTAATCTTCTATTTGTTGATATAATTGCTTGACAAAATAAAAATGAAGAATTATCCTTCTTGGTAATTATTCCCAATAAACTAAAATATAAAAAAATAACCATCCCACACCAACAGCCCCCAACCCCAATAACCTCATGAAGGGAGAACAAAATGGAAGCCAAAAAAACGGATATATTGAAGCAGATTAACCCCAGTGATGTAACCATCTGTGAAGCTACGGCCCAAATGCTTCGAAAAGCCCAGAGAGACGGCGTTGAAACAGCCTTTGACCGCGCCGCCAATATGAAAGCCTGCCCCATCGGTGCGGATTCGGCCTGCTGCAAGCACTGTGCAATGGGTCCCTGTCGATTGAACTCCAAAGATCCGTACGGAAAGGTCGGGGTTTGCGGCGCAGACATCGACACGATTCAGGCACGGAATTTCGCCCGCATGGTAGCCTCCGGATCTGCCGCGCATACGGATCACGGCATGGGCATTCTGGATTTGTTCCGAGGCGTGGTCAATGGTAAAATCCATGATTACAAAATCAAGGACACCATCAAGCTGGAAAATGTCGCCAAATCCATAGGCATCGAAGTGGAAGGCAAAACCACCACTGAAATAGCCAAAGAACTCTATACCGAACTTGAAAAAACCTACACCCAGATTGAAGGAGAAATTCCTTTTGCCAGGCGCGTACCCATCAAGACCCTGGAAAACTGGCGAAAACACAATATTGTTCCCCGTGGTGCCATGCGGGAAATCATGGAATTGATGCACCGGACCCACATGGGCGTTGACCAGCAGTATGAAAATATCACCCAGCAGTGCAGCCGGACCGCGCTTTCCGATGGGTGGGGCGGATCAATGATCGCAACCGAACTGGAAGATATCATGTTCGGCACCCCATCACCTGTCTGTGTCGAAGTCAATATGGGCGTTCTTAAAGAAAATCAAGTCAATATAATCATTCATGGACACGAACCGAGCCTGTTTGAGTCAATCCTGGAATCGGTGAATGAACCTTCCCTGATTAAGGCGGCCAAAGCAGCCGGTGCAGCCGGTATCAACCTGGTTGGAATGTGTTGCTCGGGTGCTGAAATGCTGGTCCGTCAT
>CAIMCT010000326.1 GCA_903839535.1 uncultured Desulfobacteraceae bacterium | reverse complement strand
GCGATTTTGCATTTCGGCATTAAAGTGTCAACAAGGAAATGAAGGATGCCCAAATTTTCTTAAGTTTGGGGAATGCAGCTGGCGTGGCTTGACACAGATAGTCAGAAAGTGTCAACTGAGAAATGAAGGATGCCGTTTTATCTGACCATGCGAGTCTGGATTGGATTAATATACTGCGTATTGGCTCAATATGGATCGATATTACAGTCAAATACCAAAAATTCATTGAACTTTGATTTTTTTGAAAAGGATGTGCCGTGAATATATTAAACACCTGTCTTTTCCGCCTCACCGCTGTCTGGCAGAAGAACGGACCGCGACCTGGAAAGCCGTTGCGTCGAACCATTGTCAGGAATTTTCCGGACGCTGCCGGCGCTGAGAGTTTTTTGAAAGAGAACAACCCTGCCGGCAACTGGCCTTATCTTTTCTGCTACCAGCTTGAGATGATGTCGGAGTGCCTGGATGGCAGTAGTAGCCCGGTAATGATTTTCGAGCGAAATGGCGATAAGTATGGCGTTTGTGACAATTATAAGTCCAATTGTTTTCCGGGCCGTCTGGAAGCGGACTTTAAGCGGGGTGACATCGTCCAGTTCGGTGACATTCATTACAAACTTGATCTGGGGGTTGTGTGATCTTTGCCGCCTACCCCTGACGTTGTCAAACAAACGGGGGATGAAATGGAGATGGAGCTCGGAAACCGTTTGAATTTGGTTACCGGCGACAACGGTTTAGGAAAGAGCTTTTTGCTTGATATTGCCTGGTGGTCCCTTACACGTAAATGGCCTGCGGAGGTTAATTCTCGCCTTCCGACAGAATTGATGGCAAGGCCCCACGAAAGTGGTAAGGCATCTATCGAAATTACCTTAACTGTAAAATCAAAATTGGTCACTTATGTCAGCAATTTCGATCAGAAGTCTCAAGCCTGGACAGGCAAACCAGGTCGCCCGTTAAATCCGGGGTTGGTTTTGTATGCACAGGTTAATGGCGTTTTTTCGGTCTGGGACCCCGCACAGAATTACTGGCGCAAAAATGGAAACGTCGATATACAGGACCGCCCCAATTGTAGGCATGGTGAAAAAAATCTATCTGGTGGAGCCGCAGGAGGATTTTGTTAACACGCTTGAGAGGACATTCGCCTATTACATCGATGAAGGCAAGGTGATCATCAAGATGTGCGCTTTGAGCGATACAGCAGGAAAATGCATGGTGATTCGGGAGAAGCCTGGTGATATTTTGGCAACCATTAGAATGACTTTTGCAGGCGATACCGACTTATGCCAATTGGATAGTCTGTTTTCCGGAGAAACCGTGAATTTCATCAAAGCGGATGTTGAAGGCCATGAAATGGATTTACTGCGTGGTGCAGAGGGAATCATCAGAAGAGACAGACCCCGGATCGCCATCACTGTCTATCACCCGGAGAATGAATGGAAAGATTTGAGGGATTATGTTTGTTCAATTGTCCCCGGTTACAGATGGCAACTGAAAGGGATGGTACCATGGGGAAAACCCCTTATGCTCCATATGGGTGTTCACGACGCGGCCTCCTGATGAAAATATTACTCTTTTCTCTCAACTGCGACAGGGTCAGTCGAAATGAGTGAATCCAAAAGTTTGGCCAGCCAGATTGGAAGAGCCAGCGCCATCGTCATGATCTGGACGCTGGTGGACAAGGCCCTGGCCATTGGCAAAGAAATGCTAACCGCACATCGGTTTGGCGTTTCTGCATCTCTGGATGTTTTCAATGTGGCCTACTCATTTCCTGGAACTGTCGTATCATTGTTTTCCGCCGCATTGGTTTCGGCATTTGTTCCTCTATACTGCGAACTGGCATAATCTGCGCTTTTCATAAACTCCCTCTCTCAGCGGGGGAGGGTTGGGGTGGGGGATCAAAAACGTAAAATTATGCCAGTTCGCAGTATATATCTGGAATGGCGCAAT
>CAIMCT010000325.1 GCA_903839535.1 uncultured Desulfobacteraceae bacterium | reverse complement strand
TAACATCTAATTTTTTAAATTGAGTCTCTGTTGTTTCCATTCCCTTTTTCCTTTCTTGGGAATGGTTATAATCGACCTATTTGAAAAAGTCTAGGTTTATTTTATAGTTATCATTCATTAATAACTTGTCATTCGCTTTTTAAAAAAACACTTTTGTTTATTACTCCGGAAGGCGGTTTCAACCCGCCCGACAGGGCGCTTGGCCCGTCGTTTAAAACCACCGGCTTTCAGCCGTATTCCTTTCAGTTGACGGTTCAGTCCGCCAGTTTTTATGCCACCAGCTTTCAGATGGTGGTTGTTTACTTTGTCCACGGGACAGCACACCAACGTGCCAGCCATATTTAAATGGTTGCAGTTTGCCAAGGCAAAGCGAGCGGAGTGCCCAAAGGACTTTTTGAAAAAGCGCATAACCTGTACAAGAGCAATGGCGTTGATGTACGTTCGGTAGATATCCGTTCCCGTACAAAACGCTGGGAATCAAGAGCTTTTATAAATTGTTTACACCAGGATCAGCGTTGAGGTGTCCCCAAATGCCCTCTAATGGACAATTCAGGTACCCTGAATTTGGATATCGTTCCCATCATACCGGCTGTGGACACAGATCGCATCCTTTTCGTGTGCCAAAAACCGGGTAACGATCGAAGGCCGATATAAATGCCCTATATCGGTATCCCCCCCTTTATTTTTTAGAATGGGGGCAGAAATGATAAGATAACGTGGTGAAATAGTTATAGACACTTACAACGGTTCATGTCATATTAACTCCCTGACGCTATAACGCATTAAAATTTAGGGGGGGGTATTCATGAATCGGTCTATGTCATATGTGTTTGCTGTCCTATTGATGTGCTTGTCAGTCTGGTTTTGTGGTTCGGTCAAGGCTCAGGCTTCGCCAATCCATGCAAATATTGGAAACACCTTAAGTGCTGGCTTGTCAACAAATCAACAAAGCAGCCAATCTCAAAATCAACCCAGACCTCCTGGTCATAAGAATAAACGTAACCGGATTCCAAAACCTGAACGAAACAAATTAGATGAAGGTAAAACATCTGTTCCAGGACGAAAACGGAAAAAAGCACAAAAGCCAAGTAGGACAAAGGCTGCTAAGAATAAACGTAAAGCAAATATATTATCAAGTGAAGGCATCGAATCTGTTGCAAATAAAAAGAAAAGAGGCCAAAAAGCTAACGTTACAACAGAGAGAGTTGACGATATACCCCTTTTGATAAACGCCATGCTAAAAATGGGTATACAACAAGCTATTGATCAGCATACTACAGTGCATAAAAACCAAAGGGATTTAAGCTGGGGATGGACGGCGGTTATTTGGTTAGCATATATGCTGTCAGAGGGAGATCATCGTAAAGTAGTCGTTCAGGAATATATAGCCGGAATGAAGAATACTTTAAGTCAATTAACGGGAATGACGATCCATGAAAAGGACTTTACAGATGACCGCTTGGCGAATCTCGCTAGATATTTGAGTAATGATGAGGTTTGGGAAAAGGTTGAGGAAGGAATAAGTGGCAATACAATCGTAGCATATAAGCTGCCGAAAGAAACTGTCAGGGTTGACGCAACAACTGCATCTGGTTACCATAAAACAGTTGAAGGTGGGATATTTCAATATGGTAATAGTAAAGATGACTCCAGCAGACCGCAGATAAAGATCATGATTGGCTCTCTTGATCCTCTTGGAATGCCGTTAGCCACGGATGTTGTTCCAGGACATAAGGCCGATGATGGATTGTACGCACCGATTATAAGCCGCATCCACTCCATGCTCCAGGTTCAAGGGGTTCTTTATGTAGGTGATTGCAAACTAAGTTCTATTGGTAATCGTTTGCATATTAAGGCAAAAGCGAATGGTCATTATCTATGTCCGTTGCCTAATACTGGCAAAACATCGGAACAGATGGAGAAATGGATAGATCAAGGCAATTTGAAAGATAAGGAGGATGAATTAATAAAGTACATCGTCAAAGACGATAAAGGAAAAGAGGAACTGAAAGCGAAAGGGTATGAGATAGATCGTGAACAATCTGGTGAAATAGATGGAAAGGTAATAACTTGGAAAGAACGGGTATTGGTTGTAAAATCGCCAGCCTATGAAAAACAAAAAATACAGGGTTTAGAACGACGTCTCAATAATGCCGAGGAGAAATTACTTGCTCTGACACCACCCAAAGGGCCTGGGAAAAGGCAGATCAAAAATGAAGCAAAATTAATAGAATCGGCAGATGGAATTTTGAAACAACACGGGGTGGAGGATTTTCTCACATATAAGTATGTGTCGGAAGTAGAAAGCAAAACGAAATATGTTGGTAGAGGTAGAGGGAGTGCCAATAGAGATATAAAGGTTGAAGAAAAAATACGTTATCAAGTCACATCTGTGATACATAACACGAAAGCAATAGATGCGGAGAAGAAAAAGTATGGATGGAAGGCATTTGTTACAGATGTATCAAAAAAGCGACTTGACTTTATTGACGTGATTAAATATTACCGGAATCAATACCGAGTTGAACGAGTATTTAACCGGCTGAAGAGTAGATTGAAAATCGCTCCCTTTTTCGTTAAAAGGGAAGATCAAGTTAAGGGAATAACACATCTTCTGACGATAGGAGTTAGGGTATATACCTTGGTTGAATTTGTTGTGCGCAGATCTTTAGCAAAAAGCGACGAAAAGCTTGTTGGATTGCATCTGGGAAATCTCAAGGAAGCTACGAGTAATCCGACATGCGAGAAGCTATTAAGTGCTTTCTCCAAAATCACATTAACGACAATTGAAACAGGAGGTAGTGTGATAAGGCATCTAACTCCGCTTTCTCAATTGCAATTAGAAATTTTAAAGCACTTGGGACTTAACGCCTCTATATATAAAAATTTAGAAGTTACGCAGAAGGAGTGATTTAACCGACATAGCACACTTCCTGGTCGTCGCAGATTCTACCAGATTTTGTGGTTAGCATTGTGTGAGATAAAAAATCAACACTACTTCATATGAATGTCTTAGCCGTAGAACGATAGTGTTTTCCGTGCGAGCCATTCCACTATCTACGGTAAAGTGTTGTTGCAATGTTCCTCATGTGCTGTTTTGTAGCGCTCTTTACCTACACAAGGATACATGTTGCTTGAAAAGGTACCTGATATGCTTTCCGGAGATCACTATCCTCTACCAAAGGGTACCCCGCTATCAATTTTAGAAATTAATTAAAGTGCAAATTTAAAACACGAACGATAAGATATAATAGTATATATACTATTATTATCAGCATTGCTTAAATCAGTTTGCTGAAAATGCTGGTTTGAAATTCTACATAACTTTTCATTTTTTTCTCTGATCGGTGGTGACTTTGATTCAATAGATAAAAGACAACCAGATATTATAATGATGCCTAAAAACTGCAATCGTTTTTTAACTGTCTGATATTAATTGGTATAATTGAAAATC
>CAIMCT010000324.1 GCA_903839535.1 uncultured Desulfobacteraceae bacterium | reverse complement strand
TTGTATTCGCCCTATCGAAAGGGCGAATACAAGATTCGCCCCTACGAAATAAACCCAACGGGCCGAAACGATGATCAATGCCGTATATTCTTTATTGGAAATCACCTTATGACACGACATCCTTTACCTCAAACACCCGAAATCCCTGATTGCCGAAACAATAAATCACATACAGATTCAAAACGCTGGAAGGCTCTTCCTGTTTCGCTCCTTCCGCATATCCGATTATCTGTTCAGTATCCTCAACCCGCAATGAAAATTCATCAATACGGGTCTTCGTTCTAATCAACTCCGCATTAGAAAAGTACTTGAATTCGATTATCCATCTTCTGCCTGCAAATTTCTGATTGTATCGGCCCATGAACTCCAGATCGCTTTTGCCTTTGGGATAGGACCGCTCCACCGTAAACATCAGCCAGGTGGACAAAAACCGGCTGCACAGCTCATAAAACGTGGTCCTGATAAAATTCTCGTTCATCTGGACAAACACAGCCTCGGGCAACTGGGAAACATATTCCCGCCAGTAGCCGGCAAACAGGGACACCATATCCGGATTTACCACAAACGCCTGCATGATCTCGGTATAACGTGTGGAAACGTCAATCTGATTCAGTTCGTTGAAATATTCAGCAAAAATCTGGCGCATGTTCAGGTTGGGGAGTTTCAGCAGAAAATCATCTTCACGGGTGAGCATACCCAGATAAAAAAATGAAATTGGGAAAAAACTTTTATGAAAAAACTGGCGCATGTCAAATTTCGCCATCATAAAATTATCATCATAGCGGATGGTGTTGTGGAGCAGCAGTTGATTGACAAATTCTTCGGTGCTGCCCTCGTATGCCGCTGTGATTCTTAGCACCCAGGACAGATCCGTACGCAAATTCATATCGGTCAAAGATTTGGGGATTTCCCGATAATCACACAAATGATACAGACAATAGCTGACTAAAGTCGAATTGTAGATGGCCTCTCCGTCAGGCGACACAAAGTGATACCCGTTATAATGGGTGCGCATGAGCGCGTTCACCTGATGACGCAGTCCGGAATCCAGATTATAGTCTTTGAATATAGCGTTCAGAAGTCCATCCAGCTCTGACTGGGTAAAGCCCAGCATATTTTCAAATTTTTTTTCCAGGGTTATGAACCGGGCGATATTATACGCCGATGCCAGCTCATCCATGGTGATGGGCAGTACACCGGTAATGAACACATTGGCAATCGCCCCTGTTTTGCGGCCTTCTTTCAATGTCTTGAAAAACGCCTTGAGAAAACTGTCGTCACCTGTAATCTGATGGTAGAGATGATCTTTTCTGCCGGTAATCAGTTGATTTACAAAATTATCGTATTCATCTATGATGACATACAGTGGAGGTAGATTGTTCTGCCGAACATAGCCCAGTAAAGTCTTCAGGTTTTCAATCGCACTGGGTTTGATATCAATCTCCGCCTGATTCTGAAACCAGTTCCGATAAAGATCGACCAGAGTTTTCATTTCTGTATTGCAGGTTGTGTCAAAACTGGCCTTGATATCCGCCAGATTACCGGTGTAATCCACAGTTGAAAAATCCAGATGCAGAACAATGAAGGCATTTTTCAGCGCCGTTGGATTCTGCCCGATCCAGGTGTGGCCGAATAATTCATCAAACCGGTCTTTCATTCGAATACTGTAATAGCATTCCAGAATACGGCACCAGAGGGATTTGCCAAACCGCCGGGGACGGAGAAACACCGGGTTTTCTATGGATTCCAGTTTTTCGATATATTGTGTTTTATCAACAAAATATCCATTTTTGACCACTATTTCTTCATAATTGGCCACGCCGTACAAAATCCGCTTTCTCATGTGAGTAATATCCTCTTATACCGTCAGGAATTCATGTAGAAAAACTTGCCCCCCATTACGATGACGCATAGAAGGTGAAACACGGGGGCAAGCCTGGGTAATAAGTCAGCTAATTTAATATTACCATTATCACGGGATCAGACCCAGTGAGTTTGCTCCATGCAGTGCCATTCCATTGATAGAGGCCTTATGCTCCAAAGTCAACATAGATCGTTGAATCAGAATAGAGCGTTGAATCAGAATAAATCACATTCTCAGGATTTATTGAGTTGACTATCGACCATGTTTCACTAAGTGAATTGTAGATATAAAGCCCAGAACCGGCAAAACTCGCAGCTACCAAAGCACCGGCTGTGAGTGACGTAATCGTGTATGAAACCACATTGCTTTTTGCACCCGTCACCCCATTAATTGCCCACCAGGTAAGATTCCCGGCGGCTTATCCCAGGGGGCGGTGTAATTGATATCGAAGCGCCCTATAGCATCCATGGGCTGCTGCAACGTGGGATACTCCGTACCATCCGGCTTTTTGAAATGCAACGTAGCAGTGCTGTTGGGCGTAAAACCTGTGCCCCATTCAACGAAAGTGGTGCCAGGCGGGCCGGACATGGGTTGTTGGGCAATGACCAAATCACCCAATGGCCCAGACTGTCCACCCCGCACGGCACGAACATAACCAGCGTAGCTCTTATAGTTGGGGTAGACGTAGCCGTAGGCGAAATTCACGCTCCACGCGCTGGAGGTATTGTACACATAGGGGGACCAGTACCACGACGCGGCCGTATTAGGGAAATATCCAGTACCGTACGGCTAAAACTTAACCTCATCTGCATAACTGTATATCCGGATTCCCAACTTTTCCGCTACCGGTATCGCGTTTGGGGCTACCATCGGGGAAATTACGATCATCTCGGAAGCCTTGCGATTATGATGCTCTTCATAGAAACGGACCTTTCTCTCGAAAATGCACATATCGGGTTTACTCATTGATGATTTAATCTCTACAATGATCAATAGCCCGTTTTTGATGATAATATCCAGTTCGATCTGATCCGGATGGCCAAATACTACTCCCACATCATCATATTCTGTGATGTTCAAGACCTCCACGTTGGCAAATTGTTCCAGAATGCCTTTCAATGCACTGCGGAAAGCCTGTTCGGTATGCAAACCCCATCGCGAGCCTAACGCCCCGATGGTGCTTTCGTGCTTCTGGGACAGCATCCGGATTTCCGCCAGCATTTCATTGATGACCTGCTGATTGGCTTCCCATTTTTTGTTTTGCTCATCCCCTTTTTGTTTTTGCTCATCCCATTTTCGGCTTTGCTCATCCCATTTTCGGCTTTGCTCGTCCCATTTTCGGCTTTGCTCGTCCCATTTTCGGCTTTGTTCTTCGCGGTCGCGCCGCAACTCCTCAATGGTGTTGTCGTGTTTCTTGAACAACATCCTGATATCTGACAGTATTTCATTGATGACCTGCTGATTGGCTTTCCATTCCTGTTTTTGCTCATCCCATTTTCGACTTTGTTCTTCGCGGTCGCGCCGCAGCTCCTCCATGACACGGTCAAAACGGTCTTCTGTCTGGGTTTTGTCCGCAAAATGCCGGCGTGAAATCTGCAAAAAATACCGGTGTATTTCCGGATCTTCTTCCAGTATTGCCGGAAGCTCCTTTAAAATAATTTCCTTGATCTGTTGTGATGTCAACATAAGAACATACCTCCAGTGATTATTCGTTTCCTTCACCTTTGCAGCACCTTCATATCGATGAAGAAACTCATTAAAGACGCAGTATCGAGAATAAATATAACGGACGGGTGGTTAAATATCGCGGTTAATTCAGCCAGTGTCACACGGTGGATATTAGGCGGCAATTGATAAACTTGGAGATTTTTGTGATTGCTTGCATGGCGTTGAAGGCTGCTATCTGGCTCAATCCTTCGCCAAAATCAAAGTCGCATCCCTGAATGGAAACCATCCTGGCCGGAGGGCAACGGCTGTAGAGAATCTGTGTCAGGCCCAGCAGGGCTGCTGCAGTCAAGCTATGTGAAATACTGGCCATATCTTCAACCGGCCGAATCCGGTTCCAGCACCTGTTTCCGGGCAATTCCCACTGAACAGCATCAATAAAAACAATTTCGCTTGCCGCCTGAATATCCTCGGCCAGTTCAGGCCCCAGTTGATGAAGCGAAAGGATATGAACACCTGCAATAGCCCCGTACCGCGGTATCAAATGCTCCGCAACGAAGCGACCGGCCCCGTCGTCCCTCCGATGGTTATTGCCATAGCCGATAATCCAGAGATTCACCGCATCACCGTTCACCATTGAACTCAACGCAGGATGCTCCATCCGATTTTAATGTAACGGCGAACGACTATTCCTGCACCTGCCAAAATATATATTGCGAAATATGTTGACCGTTAACGGTCAACGGTCAACGTTGTATTAAATACTCCACCATTGCTCCTTAATATTAATGCACAGAGTCTCTTTGCAAGTGACCCAGCAACCGGCCATCTGCGCCAAAAATTTGAATATGCAGCGGCATCCGGCCCAGGGCGTGGGTCGAGCAGGAAAGACAGGGATCGTAGCACCTAATGGCACCCTCAACGCGATTTAAAATGCCTTCCCTGACATTTCCATCTCTAATGTATTCTTTGGCTACCATGGCAACGGATTTGTTCATGGCCTGGTTGTTGTGACCAGTGGCTACAATAAGGTTAACGTCTTTGAGAGCGCCGTATTTATCCACCCGGTAATGATGAATAAGGGTTCCTCTGGGTGCCTCAATGACCCCGACACCTTCTTCGTTTGAAACCGGTGCGGTGTTGATGATATCCGTACCGAGAATAGCGCTTGCATGCAGGAGATTTTCAGCGACTTCCAGACAGTTCATCAGCTCGATCAGGCGCGCATAATGGAACAGCAGCGTTGATCCAGCAATGCCGTCCTGGGTCTTTTCCCGGTAAAGCACAAGCTCTGCCTGAGCTTTGGACGTACTCATGGCATCCGCCATAGTCACTCGAGCCAGAGGGCCGACTCGGTAACAGCCCTGGGGAAACCCCTTATCCTTGATATAGGGAAACTTTAGATATGACCAGCTTTCGACATGTTCCGCGATGTGGTTCAAATAATCAGATGGATCGATATCCACTCGGCTGTCCGGTGTCCAATCCTGGATTCTTAGCTTGCCATCATACATGTCCGGGCAGCCTGCATCATCCACAAGGCCGGTTAAAATTGAGGTAAAATTGGCAAACCGCTTGATTTCGGGGCGGTTCTTTTCCAGCCATTCCTTAATAAAGTCCAGAGCAGCATAACAGGTCTGATAAGCCTGCGCAAAACCCGTCAGCAAGTGATCCCTGTCCTTTTCCATCAATCCATTTATGACACCCCCCGGAATGGCGAAGGCCGGATGGATGCTTTTTCCACCAAGGATTCGGATGATGTCCTGGCCGAATTTTCGTAGTTGAATGCCCTTTTTGGCCAATTCCGGATAGGCTCCAATCACCCCGACCACGTTGCGGAGTGCAGGATCGGAATCCCAGCCCAGAAGCAGGTCCGGGCTGGCCAGATGAAAAAAATGCAGAGCATGGGACTGGATAAACTGCCCCGCATGCAAAAGCCGCCTCAGAAGCACGGCGGTTTGCGGAATTGTAACGCCAAGAATAGCATCGCACGCCTTGGCCGAAGCCAGTTGGTGACTGACCGGGCAGATTCCGCAGATACGCTGGGTGATGCTTGGCATTTCTTCAAAAGGTCGGCCCTGGCAAAACCGCTCATATCCCCGGAACTGGGTGACGTGAAACTTCGCATCCGCTACATTGCCGTCCGAATCAAGATTGATCACCACTTTGCCGTGGCCTTCAATGCGGGAGATCGGATTGATCGTTATTTTTCGATTGGCGCTCATGAAATCTGCCTCCTCAGTCAAAGTGCATCATGCTTGCAGGAAGGACAACCGGCATTCGTCCCTTTAAAATTTCCATCAGGCAATAGGCAATGGACTCCGGGGAAGGCGGGCAGCCTGGAACATAAACATCCACCGGAACCAATCCATTGACCGGTATCACCTGGTCCAGAAGCGCCGGCAGTTCCTCATGAATCGGAAGAACACCATCCGTAGTACTGGGAGTTTCCTGAAAGGCGTAGCGCAATAACTCCGGTACTGGAATAGCGTTTCTCAGGCAATTGACACCGCCAAAAACCGCACAGTCTCCCCATGCCATCAGAATTTTACAATGATCACGCAGGTGAAGGGCGATTTCCTCCTGTTCCTTGTTGCCTATTCCCCCCTCAATGATGCCCAATGTCAACTGACCAAAATCAAAGTCCTTGAAGTCCGTTATCGGACTCACGGTCAAATCAATGGCCGAGAATATATCCAGAAGTTTTTCATCCAGATCCAGAAAGGACATGTGACAACCTGCGCATCCTTCCAGCCATACCGTAGCCACTTTGGGTTTTGTCATGAATCCGCCTCCATTATTTTCGCGATTGCATTTCACTGATAACTCTGGCGCTGATGTCTTTCCACCTGGCGTAACTGGGATGAAAATCCGTTCGTTGCATCAATGCCAGCAGGGTTTGCCAAGACTCGCCAACCTCTTTTGGCCGACGGAGAATTGCATACAACGTGCGGATTTCCTGGCCGTCCAGTGAAGTATAGGTACCGTCTTCCTCCAAGCCTATGGGCCTGGGGATCAGAATATGCGCCATGTCTTTGAGCGCTTCCGGGAAATAGGGCGTGATGACCGCCAGAAAGTCCAGCCCCTTCAGTTGATCCAGGATGGGCAACCCTTCCAGATTCTCGTCATCAAGCACCATCAACCCGCGTTGCCATACCCCACCAGCCTGAGATTCAGCCGGTATGCCGAGCTTCAAGGCTCCTGCGCTATTTCCACCGGGTTTAAGAATTACAAGCCGCAGGGCGTTCTCAGGCAAAATCCCTTTGATTAGGGACACAAGCATCAAGTTGTGCAGGTGGTTCGCCTGCGTCCGGTCGAGAACCCCTTTTCCGGCAATGACCATTGGATTCTTGCTCTGAATAAATGCATCAACAGCCGCCATAAAAGACTTTTGGGCGGATTCTTCCATACCTGCCCTATTCAGACAGCTCTGGACATCCACCGAAGCAAGCTCGGAGAGAATTGGTTTCCATCCTGAAGATTGAGACCGATGGTGACTTTTTAGCGCCTGTGCCAAAAATGCCTGTGTGAGCAAAGATTCATGCTCTGCCGCCACTGGTATTGAATGCTTACACCAGGAACTTAGCGTATCGCAGCTTCCCAAAACAGACACGGAGTTTCTTTTTTCAAGAATCGTCCGTCGAATCAGTCCGCCAATCAGCGGCTGAGTTTCAAAAGAGCCGACCACAAGAATGTGGTCCGCATCCAGAATGCGGCGCCAACTGGCCTCCTTAAAGGCCAGAAAGTTTTTTGCGAGTACCTTCCATGCGCTCGTAACGGTTCCAAGCTGCTGACCATCCAGGGTGTCCAGATAATCCACCGCCCAACCCTTTTGCATGAGATCCCGGAAGAGCATGAGCTGTTCGTTGGCGCACTGGCTGGAAACCAGGCCAAAGGTCCCGGCCATGCCCTGTTCAGCGCTCATTTTTAGCTCTACCCGATCCATGGCCGTTTTCCAGCTAACTTCTTTCCATGCACCACTCATGTCTCGCATCATCGGGTGAAGTAATCGCTGTCCAGGCGTTTTCAGTGGCTCAAATCGCCCCTTGACGCACAATTGCCCCCGCTCCGGTCCCAAATCCCCAGGTGTGAGGATGCCATCAATCCGGATCAGTTGATTGTTTTCAACGATGGTGCGTGTCTCGCACATCAAACCACACCTGGAGCAAAAATCGTGCATGGATGTGCGAGCGGATTTATCGTGTCCTTTGACCAAACGGTGGGAGCGATACCTGTTGAAAATAGCGCCAGTCGGGCAAAGTTGCAGGCACGCCCCACAACTCAGGCAGGAAGACTCCACCCGGCTGACATTCATGTCAAAGGCAATCTGGTTCTTGATCCCGCGGCCTTGATAATTGAGGACATACGCCCCGGCAATCTCGCTGCAGGCCCGAACGCATCTGCCGCACAGTACACAGCGATTATGGTCAACCGCCATATATTCACTTGTGATATCGACCGGATAGGACTCAAAGGACTGCGGCACGGTAAGATGATCCATCTGGAGTTCGTAAGCCAGAGCCTGCAGCTCGCAGTCGCCGCTTTGAGAACAGAACATGCAATAGTGATTGCGCTCGGCAAACAGAAACTCCAGAATGGTGCGCCGAGCCAGAGTAATGGCCTCGTTTCGGGTGACAACAGCCATCCCCTCACGCACTGGCATGACGCAACTGGCGACTAATTTGGGGCTGCCATCAACTTCCACTACACACAATCGGCAACCGCCCCAAGCTGACAGAGCCGGATGATGACAGAGTGTAGGAATCCGGATGCTGTTCTGCCTGGCGGCCTCCAGGATGGTCATGCCTTCCGGGACAGACAACTGGCGACCGTCAATGGTCACAGCCACCTGTTTTGGGTTGTTCTCCATGTCCATTCTCCTTTTATTTAACTACGCAACACTCGAAACGCACGAAAGCTAATCAAACCTTTTCGTGTATTTCGTGGTTTCAAATCTTTAAATTGCATTGAAGACATCGACAGGCTTCCAGCATAGCCGCCTCTGGAACAAGCCCCAGTTCCACCTCACGGAAATCTGTTCTGCGCAGGGCGGTATCTGCTTCGGGCATGGACATCCGTGGTTTTACCTGCGCCTGCGCCTCAACCAACATTGGGATATTCAAAATTTCCCGAGGTGGCGGTTCAAAAGCCGGCTCAGCATTTTTTTCACGTATGGCGGCATCTATTTCCTCGGCGGCCCTGTGGCCGTCTGAAATGGCACCAATAACCGTATCCGGACCTCTTACCGCATCGCCTCCGGCAAAAATCATTGTCCCCATGGTCCGGGTCTTTTTACCTGGCGCGATTTCAATCAGGCCCCTGCGGCTGATTCCCGCGCCGATGGCTCGAATATCATCCGTAATATCCAGTTCCTGCCCAATGGCCAGAATGACGTGATCGGTTTCCAGTACAAATATATCTTCGGCCACTGGAACCGGCTTACGTCTGGCGCTCGCATCGAATTCACCCAGAGTCATCCTCTGGCAGACCAGTTTTTTTAGCGGACCTTCCACCTCCTCGAAACAAAGAGGCGCGCCGAGGCAGCAAATATGAATACCCTCTGCCTCTGCAGCCAGAATCTCATCCGCCTGAGCCGGCATGTCCGCTTTTTCACGGCGATAGAGAATCGTCACGTCTTCAGCGCCCAGCCTTAAAGCACTACGAGCGGCATCAACGGCCGCATTACCACCGCCAACAACCACGACGCGCCGGCCAGTGTGAGGATTGTGGTTCAGGTTATGATTTCTGAGATATTCAACAGCGCCGACTACCTGAACGCCAGGGATAATCTCCAAATCCGTCATCAGGCTTCGCTGAGCGCCAACAGCCAGATAGATCGCCTGATACTGGCTGCTGATGTCCGTCCAGGAAATATCCCGGCCAATCAGTGTGTCGCCCTGAAATTCAACGCCAAGATCAAATATATCCTGAATCTCCCGGGCAAGCACCTCGCGTGGCAGGCGATACGCCGGAATAGCCCACCGCAGCATACCTCCAGCCTCGGAAAACTGATCAAATATCCGGACTGAATATCCCCTGAGGGCCAGGTCCTTGGCTGCAGTAAGGCCAGATGGCCCCGCACCAATAACCGCAATCTTCTCCATGCGAACAATGGGGACGGGGAAAACCTTAGGCCTCGGCGCGTGATCCGTGATGTAGCGCTTCAAGTACTTGATGCCAAGGGGTTCATCCACCATTGATCGTCTGCATTTCAACTCGCAACTGTGCTCGCAGACCCGGCCACAGATACTGGGAAAGGGATTGGTTCTGAGGAGTACCCTGTAAGCATCTTCCAGCCTGCCGTCCCGGATCAAGGCGATATAATCGGGAATTTCCATCCCCACCGGGCATGCGTGCTGGCAGGGCGCGTCAAAAAGACTGGCGCAAACCACGGCAGGGCATCTTTTTTCCCGGATATGCGCCTCATATTCATGCCTGAAATAGCGAAGGGTCGAAAGCACCGGGTTGGAAGCGGTCTGCCCCAGACCGCAAAGAGCCGTATTGCGCATGATGTTCGCCCATTTTTCCAGGGTTTCGATGTCTCCGTTGCGGCCATTGCCTTCGCATATCCGGGTTAGGACATCGAGCATCTTGCGGGTGCCGACCCGACATGGCGTACACTTGCCGCAGGACTCATCCGCGCAGAACTCCATAAAAAAGCGGGCCACATCCACCATGCACTTGTCCTGATCCATGACGATCATGCCCCCTGAACCCATGATAGCGCCCAGTTTGGTCAGCGATTCATAATCCACAGGGGTATTCAGGTGCTGGCCGGGAATACACCCTCCGGAAGGCCCGCCAAGCTGTACGGCCTTGAATTTCCTGCCTTTGGGAATACCGCCAGCGATGTCAAACACGATATCGCCTATCGCAGCGCCGACAGGGACTTCCACCAGCCCCACGTTGTTTACATCTCCGGTGACCGAAAAAATCTTGGTTCCCTTGCTGCGAAGGGTCCCCAGCTCCGCATACCATGCGCCGCCATTTAAAATGATTTGGGCGATACTGGCCAGGGTTTCGACGTTGTTCAGAACAGTGGGCTTCTTCCACAGACCCTGAATGGCCGGAAATGGCGGCCGGGGCCGGGGAGTTCCCCGTTTGCCCTCAATGGATGTCATGAGCGCTGTTTCCTCACCGCAAACAAAAGCACCAGCGCCGCGATAAATATCCAGGTCAAAATCAAAGCCTGATCCCAAAATATCTTTTCCCAACAGACCGTAATTATGGGCCTGATCAATGGCGATACGAAGGCGTTTTACGGCCAGCGGATATTCGGCTCGGCAGTAAATATGCCCCTGGTGCGCGCCGATGGCCTTGGCGGCAATGATCATGCCTTCCAGAACCGCGTGAGGATCGGACTCCAGGACCGCGCAATCCATGAAAGCGCCGGGATCACCTTCATCGGCATTGCAGAGAATGTATTTTATGGGTCCCGGCGAACGATTTGCGAACTCCCACTTGAGGCCGGTCGGAAATCCTGCTCCGCCGCGACCGCGCAGGCCGGAAGTTTTGACTTCCTTTATGATCTGCTCGGGGCTCATTTCGAGCAGCGCCCTGCAGGCTCCGGCATAACCGCTGGTCCCGATATACTCTTCAATGCGTTCGGCGGCGATCCGGCCTTTGTTCCTTAACACCCGAGGCTGCTGCATGGAGAAGAAAGGAATGTCTTTCAATCTCGGGATGGACTGGTCGGAGCCGGAGTTTTGGCGACAATCGTGATACAGCAGCCG
>CAIMCT010000323.1 GCA_903839535.1 uncultured Desulfobacteraceae bacterium | reverse complement strand
TGGCGGATGGCAACAAAACAGTGTATACTGCAAACGGGCATAATCTGCAATTTCCTTATGCTCCCTCTCCCAGCGGGGGAGGGTTGGGGTGGGGGTCCAAAAGTGCAGATTGTGACAGTTGGCAGTATAACCCAACCGTGTCAACAAAACGCCTTTTTTCGATCATGGAACTGACAGCCGAAATTGGCGGAACCAAATGATTCTGGAGAAGCCAAATATGGGATGGCGAAATACCTTTCGTACAGGTCGGAAAAAAGATGTTTGTTGACAGATACGACATTGATGTCTTTATCGAAAAGAACAGGCACAGAAACCGATATGATACTGTAATAGCTTGAAAATATAAACATCAACCCCGATTAAATATTCAATAAACAATATAAGATATGGAAAATCGATATGACAAAAAACAGATTTGAGAATAAAAACTTGAAAAACGATCCAGACTCAACATAAGATGAGGCATCCGGGAGGGTTTCTGTAGTATTGAGACTCCCTCCCGGTTCATCCATCTTGTGCCCGTCAGTCAGGATGGAGGATATATGGGAAGTTTGTATAAGCGCGGTAACACATGGTGGCTCAAGTACTTCAGAAATGGTAAACCATACAGGGAAAGCTCTGAGACAGACAAGAAAATGGTTGCCAAGAAGATATTGGAAAGGAAGGAAGGTGACATTGCACAGGGGAAGGTGTTGGGGATTCAGTTTGATAAGATCAGTTTTGATCAATTGGCAGAAGAATTCCTGACGGAGTACAGGATCAATGCCAGAAAATCGCTTATCAGGGCAGAAAGGAGCGTTGGGCATCTGAAAGGCCATTTCGCTGGATATAAGGTCTCATGTATCAACTCTCCAGCCATTAATGCATGCATTAAGAGCCGTTTGGAAGAAGAAGCGGCAAATGGAACCATTAACCGAGAGCTTTCAGCACTGAAGCGAATGCTCAATCTCGGAGCCAGACATACGCCACCTATCGTTGACAGGGTTCCTCACATACCAATGCTCAAAGAAAGCAACATCAGAAAGGGTTTTTTCGAACACAGCGAATTTATTGCTTTGAGAAATGCTCTACCTCCTTTTCTCAAAGGTTTTGTGACGTTCGGGTACAAGACTGGCTGGCGTATATCGGAAATTACCAGCATCACTTGGGCTCAGGTTGATCGAAACCAGGGTATCGTCAGGCTTGAAGTTGGGGATACCAAAAATGATGAAGGTCGCACTGTTTATCTGGATGATGAACTGAAGGAGTTATTTAATTACCAGTGGGACATACATAAGGAAAAAGCAGTCCTGATCCCTTGTGTTTTTCCAAATCAACTCGGCACAGGTCCCATAAAGGATATTCGCGGAGCATGGTTCAAATCTCTTGAAAAAGCAGGCTTACAAAGGAGATTGTTTCACGATTTCAGAAGAACTGCTGTCCGGAATATGGTTCGCTCCGGTATTCCTGAAAGGGTCGCCATGATGATATCAGGACACAAAGCCCGATCTGTCTTTGACCGATATAACATCGTGAATCAAACAGATTTGAAAGAAGCCGCAAACAGACAATCCGAATACCTGGAAAATCAGGTGGGCACAGTTTTGGACACAATCACCCAAATCAAAGAAAAAAAGGCTATCCAAAAAACTGGATAACATCTTGTTTTTATTGGTGCCTGGGACGAGAATCGAACTCGTACAGGGATAAACCCCGAGGGATTTTAAGTCCCTTGCGTCTACCTGTTCCGCCACCCAGGCTTTTACCGTAACTTCTTGTTCTCTGGTGCTTTGTTGACTTATGCTTGGTGTGATGATTATATCAAATGTAGTGATATTTTAACCGTTTTTCACTACAGTATCACTACACTGTAATGACCCCAGTCTGCGACATGAGCAACATGTATAAGGTCAACATATCAATTCCAAAAGGGCAATGCAATAACTAAAAGCGATTAATCGACCTTATACCGGCCTGATAATGCTTAATGAATTCGGAAAGGAAGTACCCCCCTGTGGTTTCGACCTTGGGCGCGGGGCTGCTTCGGTGGCCCCTGATTAACAGAGGCAGGGCCGACAGATTAACGTTTGCACTGCCTTTTTTACGTTTTTCGTTTCTCGAATTTGTCCACCGACATCAACTGCATGATTTTTGACACATAGCCAGTTTCAGAGCTTTTCCAGCCATCGACCTGCCTTGCAACCGCAATAATGCGTGCCCATAGGTTCGGGTCAAAATTGCACAATTTCCCCACCATGACGGCATAAAACGGACATCAGGAAGTTAATGACACAGATGGGGAGCTGAAAAGAAAACAAAAAGGATGTAGCTATATGGATGGATAAAACAAAAGAAGGATTGAAGACATCAAATTCTTATACCCATGAATTTGCATTAAATTTGTCGGACACAGCCCTAAAAGATTTAAGAAAAACTATCGAAGAATATAATCAATCCGTTAAAAATGTTTTAATCGCGGCAAATAATTTAAGAAGTGTCTATGCCAAAGTATCTTCCATTATGCCTAAAGAGACACTTATCGATCCTGCTGTCATTGAGGCCATTATCAAGAAAAATGAAAATATAAGGTTAAAGAGTCCATGACATTAGATAATAAGCGGCAATGAGCGTTCCACCAACTCAAAGACGGGCGATGGATTGTCAAGACACCACGGGTCAGGTGTCTGGTTCCAGAAGCAAAAAAAACTATACCCCTTTCAGAGTACAGCCATCGGAAACCGCCGAAATTGGGAATATTATTGGATTTTTACAAGACGGAATGTTTGGCCGTACCCCCCTAAATGAACACTATACACATTGGATTATTTTATCAAATATCTGTGTAGTATGGCTGGATATATAGCTGTATGGTTCCACTCGGTAGTATATTTCATTTCAATGATGCCATTTAATGTAAAAAAAGAATAGCACCGCAAAAACAATTATAATCAAGCAGCCTTGTTGATTATTAGCGGTTCTTTTCGTAGTTATTGATGCTCTATTTTTTTGCTTTGGGATTTTTGTTTTTATTTTGAGTAAAGCGGATACTGCTTTATACGCTGCGGTGTTTTCACTGCCACCGTTGTAAACTTGACCATTACCACCTGTAAACTCACCAAACCAGATTAACTTTTCGCCTTCATACCTGCGGATTGAGTTGATAATTTTAGAATCACTATAAAGTTGTTCGGCAATATTAAGAATAATTGGATGTCCAATTGATTGTATTGGCACATCATGCTCACCTTCTACCAGATGATGGTAAACTTTGAAAGCAAACCATGCAACAATGTCTTTTTCCCTGCCATTCTCTGATAAAGCCGAAAATCAGACTGAAAAGTTCTTTTTTACCAATATATTTGACATCTGGGCGTAGATGAATTTCAAAATATCTTGCAAATTCTATATGCCTATCAGTTGCAAGTTTATCTTTGTTGACTTTGATGTCTATCATTGCACTAACATCTTGTTTTGTTGCATCTACAGGAACATGCAATCCGAGCTTTTGTGCATAATCAAGTTGTCTGTCAGTAGGTGACGCAGGAGGTTCAGGCGGATCTGGTGGCAACTCAATGATTTCCTCCACCTGAGTTCCATCTGCTTCCGCTTTCTGTCTTGCATCAGCTTCATCAGCAGAATAATAAATCTTTTTCCGCTTACGTCTGGTTTCTCTTCCTGTTCCACTGATTTGATATCACAACAAGGCACTAATCCGCCCGCCCAAAATCGGTCGGACGGATGATACCATTATTTGAGACAAGCAGAAGCCAAAGTTCAGCCTGCAATTAATAAGTATTCATAGACTATCTATATGTTGTCGCTCTCCGTTTGTCGCTTCGCTCCGCCGGAGAGCGCCCATCCAGGTTCGCGGTAAAAATTCAGTTTGCAAGTTTTTACAAGCACAAGCTTTACCAGCACAAGCCACAGCTTTTTTTTAGGGCTCCTTCGGGTTATGTTTGGGCGTGATAAGCATCTTCTCGATCTATCTTTGTTCTCTCGCTCCACTCGGTCGCTCCACTCCCCCGTGGAGCTTCGAGAAGCCCGCGATTTTCCTACGCGGAAAACCACATTCATATCATATCAGGTGGCACGCTCCCTGACGGGAGCGTGCCACAGGCCCGCAATGCGCATCTTGGACGAAACAGCTCAAGCACAAACAACGGCAAGGTATCACCAGACCTCCCAACTGCGGTCGGACTGGTGATGTCATTATTTGAGACAAGCACAGGCCAGGACACAGGCACAAACAAAAGCTAAAGCACTGGCGGTGTCGGGCGGACACGTCGCATCTAATGGCTGCTCAGCGCCCGACCTCATCCTTATCTGAAACAAGCACAAGCACAAACCAAAGCCATATCGTCGCACAATGGGGAAATCCCAAGCCCAACTCTTCGTTAAGCCGCGCTAACACTTATGGTTTATTTTGGCGAACTATCCATTAGGCGCAGCCTAACTCTACGTTGGGCTTCTGGTAGCCCCAAGTTTTAAAGACATGCCCGACCATCCACCCCTTGAAAGGAACGCGCATCTTTATAAAGATTTATAGGAACGCGCCTCATTATCTTATAAAAACAAAAGAAAACCCGACCACCACACCCTTGAAAGAATCGCGCCTCATTATAAAGATTCAAAGGAACGCGCTACTTATCTTATAAAAAACAAAAGATTAGACTTTGGACAAAATAGTCTGCACCATCCATAAAACACTTCTGGGTTTGGATTTTGCCTCACTCATGCTTACACTTTTTGCCCGATGTGTTTTTTATCATAAATCACAACTCGGATAAGGAAAGATGTATTTGACTTTCTTCAACCGACAACAATCCTGTTGCCGCCCTGATTTTTGGCGTTATACATGGCTACATCGGCGCGTTTCATCAGGGCCTCACCCGAGGTTTCATCTTCCCGCTGGACCACACCCATGCTTAATGTAACCTGGGAAAGCGCAGCGGTTCTGCTGGTATCAAACGGCCAACTGTCATTAAACATAAGGCATATCTTTTCAGCGACAATTATCGCCTGGTCTAAATTGGTCTCAGGGAGCAATATAAAGAACTCGTCCCCACCATATCGAAAGCCCTTATCCGTACTGCGAATTGTATCATTGAGTAGATTTCCTAACCGCCGAAGGACATTGTCACCCTCCAGATGCCCGAGCCGGTCGTTGCAATTCTTGAATCTATCCAGATCAAAACTGATCAGGCTCAACGGACTGTTATAGCGTACTACTCTTTCAATTTCATCGGCAAGGCAGGAATGGAAATGCCGCTGATTGAACAGGTTGGTCAGCCCATCGGTAATGGAAAGTTTATGGAGTTTTCCCTCCATGACCATCTGATTTGTCCGATCATGGAAAAACCCGATGCTCCCCACCTCATTGCCGTTGTCAATAATCAGCGCCGCCGACAGGCGAATCGGGATGGTATTGTTGTTAATATCCACAATAGAGGTTTCAAACCCCTCAAGACGGCCGACACCGCCATAGTCTTCAGCATGGAGGGCTGTTTTGATCTGACGAGCCTGTTCTCGATTCACGTAAATTTGACCTATATCCAGATTGCCAATGACATCCTCAGGATTGCGTCGGGTCAGCGCCGCCGCTTTTGCATTGAAGATCACCACTGTGCCACGCAGATCCACACCAATGATCCCGTCTGGACAGGCAGCGATCAGATTGGCGGTGATGTTATCTTTGACCATTGTCGAGAAAAATACTGTCTGGATCATTGTCATTCTCTCTCATAAAAGTTGAAAACTACAGATACTCACTTGTGTGATTTGAAAGTCTGATCATTCAACCCGGATCAGTCTGGTCGCATAATCTGTGATACAACCTGCAATGGTGTTCGTCTCTCATAGTATAACCCCAATACGCGAAATCCATTGCCAGGTTAGCGATTATTATATATATATGAAAAAATCAAAAGAGTCAGCCGCCGCAATCGAATAATTTCTTCACATCTAACAGGAAGCAAATCCCCTTATCGTTGGTCCTGTGGGCAACTTTCTTAATGAAATCCAGGTTGACGATTCCTATCACAGTAGATATCTCTTCTGTTTTATTTTCATCAATCGACTCAATTGACTCCACGCTATCAACCGTTAGTGACAGATGCTTCTCTCCATCGGTCAACACAACTGCAAGCTCCTTATTCGATTGCACAAATGCGTCCCGCGCCTCTTCAAATAGTTTGATCACACTGCTTAAATCGCCTGTCCGGGTGTGTTCGATGATTTCTTCTGCTTTTCTAAATTCCCCATGTTCCAAGTAATTCAAGGCAATATCGGCTATGCTGTGTATACGACGGTGTGGTGCCTCGAATTTGTGCATGACCGATGCAAATCCAATGTCGTCTGTTTTGTAGCTGTAATACCACTTGCCAAACGCGCATTTGGTTGGATCTCGCTCCAATGTGAAAGGGCGTTTTTCGTGTATTGCATACTCAAGCTCTTTGAGCCAGCGTATGTGGTCCTGTTCGCGTGCAAAAAACATCTCGATCATTTCATCGATTTCTTTCAATGCCGATGGCAAGTTCATGCGCAATCGCAAATCGATCAATGGGATCACTTTCCCGCGCAGGTTGATCACACCACGAACATATTGTGGAAGTTGCGGGACAGTGTGCCATTGCGGCACTCTTATAATTTCCTGCACATAACCAGCAGAAATAGCCAGTTGTAGCCCTTTCACCACTGCCATTAAATATGGTAATTTTTTATTTGTTTTCATGTAGTGTAATAATTCTCATATAATAACAAGAGGTTTTCTTATTTCTAAATATCGTCAGGTCTTGCATATCAGGTAGTGTCAGTATTAGGTATTGTATCGGTATCCTTTATGTTTCAAGATCATTCATAGTCAGCCTTCGGGTGCCTAATCGTCGATCAGCCGTTGGCATTATCCAGAACCTCTCTAACTTTAAAGGCCAGGTCCCTCATAGAGAAAGGTTTCTGGATGAAGTTTACGCCTTCATCCAGCACCCCTTGGTGAGCGATGACGTTTGCCGTGTAACCGGAGATGAACAGGCATTTGATCCCCGGCCTGATGTTACTGATCAATTTCGAAAGGTCCCGGCCATTCATCACGGGCATGACCACATCGGTGATCATAAGATGTATATCGGCGGCGT
>CAIMCT010000322.1 GCA_903839535.1 uncultured Desulfobacteraceae bacterium | reverse complement strand
GGGATGTGCTGTTAATCCCAATGCTTTTAGCGATTTGGCTTTACAATCTTGTGAAGATGATATTAGACAAATGAAACAAGGGATGTCGGCTTCGAAACTTGAATATGTTTTACCGGCTGGTATTCCACCCGATTTAATTGCATGTTTCTCGAAAGAACTGGCGACGTTTGGTGTGGATGTCATTTCAGGTATTCCTGACCCCGGTAAACCGGGAGCGGAAGCGGGGAAATATGGTAATTTGGAAGCCTTTTTTTAATTATGAGTTATGAGTTATGAGTTATGAGTTATGAGTTATGAATGAAAAGCAAAAGCGAATATTGATGGTTGAATGTTTTTTAAATTCATAATTCATAATTATTTTACTTTCCCCTACCTTCGACTGTATGCGAAATATGCCATACATTCACGCCCGTCACAATCGCCGATCCCATACCGACCACGATCACCGGAAACATCTGAACCGCATGATTGGCCAGGGTAAATCCGGCTGCATCCTTGGCGGATACGCCAAAAAGGGCCAGAGCGAATACGCCGCCCGCCTCCCAGATTCCCCAGAAACCCGGTGCGGAAGGAATCGAAATAAACAGGCAGACGATGACCATGACAACTGAAAGCTCAGCCAAAGACAACTCAACACCCGGAGCCCCCAGGGTCATTGTGTAATAAGACAAAACAGACAATCCCCAGATCAAAAGCGAAAGGCCAAAACACCCTGCCATTTTCCAGGGTTCCTTAAGTAGTAGAAACCCTCTGGAAAAACTCAGTGTGAACCTGACCAGTACCAGGCTGAATCGGTGGTAAACCTTTTTCTGAAATGCCTGGCTAGCGAAAAAAAAGAGGTTTGGGATCCATAGAAACAAACGGTTCATCCAGTTCCGGCTATACTCCAACCCCACCAGCACTATCCCCGCCAAAAGCAGAAGGCTCAGGCGCGTAATGCCCGTTGCTGCACTGACCAGCATGGTTTTGTTGAGAGCATAACCACCAAAGTGAATTTCCAGCACCGGATCAATCTGAACCATCGTGAGCATCCATGAAAAGAGCAGCAGCAAGATCATTGCGTCAAAGATTCGTTCTGCCGCAACAGTTGCAATACCTGTCGAAAACGGGACATGCTCTTTTTGCTGTAAAATTATCGGCCTTGCAACTTCGCCCGCTCTTCCCGGCAGGATGCAGTTCAGCATGAATCCGATCATCATGGGATGAAACGCCTGCCAGAATCCAACAGGCTGAGATGATCCAAGAATCAACTGCCAGCGATAAACTCTTAGCATGAATCCGACCAAAACCAGCAAAATCGTCGGAATAATCCAGAGATAATTGATGGATTTCAGGTAGGCCATCAGGTCGCTGAAAGGAACATCCCTGAATGCCAGGTAAAGGGCGGCGACGGAAAGAACCAGTCCGATGACAAGAGACAAAGACGCTGTTTTTTTCATTCAGGCTAAACCCGTCAAGAAAGAACCCCGCGAGCATAAGCGATATCTTTACGGATTTGCTCAGAAAGTTCGGATATACCGGAAAATTTGATTTCATCCCGGATGCGCTTTACAAAATTTACCCGAATATTCTTTCCATAAATGTCATTGTGAAAATCCAGGATGTGGACTTCTACCGTAAAGATGTTGTCACTGAATGTGGGGCTGTAGCCGATATTGGCAACGCCCATGAATTGCCTGTCTATGCATTCGACTGTTACGGCGTAAACTCCGGCTTTGGGACAAAGCTCGTCCTGAAGCACCATGTTGGCAGTGGGAAACCCCAGGAGTTTCCCCCCGCGATTCCGGCCACTGACCACGGTTCCACGTACCTGATAAAACCGGCCCAGCATTTTTTTCGCAGAGGCGACTTTCCCCTTTGCAATTAGTTCCCGAATCTGCGTGCTGCTGATTCTGTCTGGTTTGGCCGATGATGTCTGTATCCAGTCGGAAACAATGACTTCAAAGCCCATTTCCCGCCCAAAGCTTTTTAGCAGATCCACATTGCCTTCCCGGTTTCTGCCGAATGTGTAATCGTTTCCCGTGATAATGGCCTTCACGCCCACGCGTTTCACAAGATTCTCCACAAAAGACATGGCGGACATGGCGGCAAACTCATGGGTAAACGGAATACGGATCAAGACATCAATGCCCGAGGCTGAAATCAGCTCCAGTTTGTGATCGTCCAGGGTGATGAGGGACAATGTTTTGTTATGGCTCAATACCCGAAGTGGATGGGGATTAAACGTCATGGCAATGGAAGTTCCACCGATCTCCTCCGCCTTTTCGATGACCTCATGAAAAAGCGCCTGATGTCCGATGTGAACGCCATCAAAATTGCCGATGGTGATGACCGCATTTTTAAATGGTCGGTCGATACGATCCAGACTGTTGATAAGTTCCATGTAAATATTATTATCCTGAAAAACAATTAACTTGACATGCATATAAAAAGAAACTATTTAGACCAGATTAAACATTAAATCAATCTATTTGATGTTTGAATTGCCGAAGTGGCGGAACTGGTAGACGCGCTAGGTTCAGGGTCTAGTCGGAGTATTCTGGTGGGAGTTCGAGTCTCCCCTTCGGCACCACTTAAAATTGATAACCCGCTCCCTATTGCAGTTTGTTTGCTGCAATAGGGAGCGGGTTTTTTTATTTCAGTCAGTCGTCTCATTCCTGATCGTCAAAGGGAAGGATATCTGTGATTGCTGCAGAACGGTTTCATAACCTGCCGGAAGAAAAAAAAGAGCGAATTCTGACCGTCGCTTCGGAAGAATTCAGCCAAAAGGGATATGCCGGTGCCAGCATCAACAGCATCGTGGGGCGCCTGGGGATCGCCAAAGGCTCACTGTTTCAGTATTTTGGGACCAAGGACGGGCTGTTTCGTTTTGTATTCTTCCGCGCCCTTGAAAGGGTAAAAAGCAATCTGCGGGATGTGCGGGACAATACCCATCGTAGAGATCTGTCTTCGCGTCTAAGTGATACCCTCCTGGCTGGTGCATGGTTCATTCGAAGGCATCCTCTGCTCTACCGTCTTTACCTTCAGCTTTTGACGGACAACACCATTCCTTTCCGCAATGACATGCTGCTGGCGCTGCGTCAGTACAGCCTTGAATATATTCGTTCCTTGCTCGAAGAGGCCAGGCAAAGGGGAGAACTTGCCGATCATGTTGATCTGAACAGGGCCGCCTTTATGATAGATGCTGTGATGGACCGATTCCTTCAGGCCCAGGCGGTTCCTTATATAGATGCCGGACTCGGGCTTTTTGACGGCGACATGACAGACATACAAGGGTGGATTGAAGATATGGTGCAACTGATTCAAAAAGGGGTTGAAAAGCTCTGAATGGCCGGTGATTATATTCTGGTTCTTGCGGCAGTGCCGTCCGAGATACAAGGGATACTGGATCGCATCACGCACCCATCACTTCACATGATCGGCCAGAGAATCGGCGGTCGATCTGTCTGGTTCGGACGAATGTGCGGAATACCTCTAAGAATTCTTGTGACTGGTCCGGGAATTGTCAATACGGTTCAGGCCATAACCGCATGTGTTGAAAATGCAAGACCCTGTCTGATACTTCAGACAGGCTGTGGCGGCGGGTTCAGGCAGCTTGGCATGACTAACGGTGATATCGCAGTAGCCACAACCGAGGTGGATGTCCACCTTGGCATTGAAACCGGCAAGCATAACACGCCACTTCAGGAAATGCCCTTTCCCGTGCTTGAAATAGATGGAAAGGCTCTTAAGGAAAATTATCCTCTGAACCTGAATCTTGCTGAGACTGCATTTCTCAGGCTGAAGGCGGTTTTTGGCCCGAAAGGGATCGGGGTATTCAAG
Organism: uncultured Desulfobacteraceae bacterium; assembly: GCA_903839535.1. Taxonomy (GTDB): domain Bacteria; phylum Desulfobacterota; class Desulfobacteria; order Desulfobacterales; family Desulfatirhabdiaceae; genus RAAP-1. Next base: position 1,858 of record CAIMCT010000322.1, on the reverse strand, counting down.
GGGCCGTTTATTACCGGATCGACTGTCACGGGATCGGAGGAACGGGCGGCTTTTCTATTCAAGGCATTTTCACCCTGTATTGAATCCATGGAAGGTGCCGGAGCCGCCTTTTTATCCCATTATTATCAATTGCCGTTTCTGGAAATCCGTTGTGTCAGCAATATGGTGGGCAAAAGGGACTTATCCAGGTGGGACCTTTCGCTTGCCTGCCGGCGGGCGGGACAGGCGGCGGCGGATGTGATTGAATTTTTCATTAAGGAGCGACATGACAATCCTGTTATCTCTGGCCTATTCCACATGTCCAAATGATACATTCGGTTTTTACGCGCTGGCCAAGGGCCATATTATATGTCCGGACATATCCTTTAAAATATCCCTTGCGGACGTGGAAACCCTGAATCAAGCTGCCAAGAACCGCATCTATGACATCACAAAGCTCTCCTTTGCCGCGATGGGAAATCTGAGATCAAACTACTGGCTCCTGAAAAGCGGGGCGGCTCTTGGCCGAGGTTGCGGGCCGCTGATTGTGGCAAGACCCGGATGCGGCATTGAGTCGCTACCTGATTCCGCCATAGCGGTTCCGGGGATGGACACCACAGCCTGCCTGCTGACGGGTCTCTATCTTGGCAAACCGCCGAATGCGTTCCCAATAGCATTTGACCGGATTATGCCGGAGGTGTCAAAGGGAAATTTTGATTACGGCGTTATCATTCATGAAGGCAGGTTTACCTACCAGGAATATGGACTGGTCAGCATTCTGGATCTGGGGTTGTGGTGGGAGCAGCAAACCGGACTTCCGGTTCCGCTAGGATGTATCGCCGCCAGTAAAAACCTCGAACTGAATGTGGTCAAAAAGGTGGAGAAGGCGATTCAGGAGAGCATCACCTTTGCCTTTGCCCATCCGGAACGAACAGCTCCATATATTAGAGAGCATGCTCAGGAAATGGTGCCAGTTGTCATTCAACAGCATATTGACCTTTATGTGAACGAATTCTCTCTGAACATCGGGACAGAAGGTATTTGCGCGGTCGAAACCCTCTTCTCCATGGCGCAAGACTGTGGGCTCATAGCGCAGGACAGCGGCCAGTTGTTTCCAGGCTGATGCTTCGGACCAGGGAATCAGCGTGAGATATACCACGATGGAGAAGGATGCCAGACTCCTTCCGATAGAGGCCTCTGCGTGAGATCGACATGCTGGAGGTCACTTGTTCACGCGATGCCTATCTCTGTTCACCTTGGACGATTTTGTCAGGACCATCGTCGGTGAGAATATCCTGGAAAAGCCTACCCCGAGCAGTCGAAGGAAAAGTCTCCGCCATTTATTCGAGCTTTATGGCATGGACTCCACGGAAAGTGTAAACTGGAACATGATGTGGAAAGTATCCAGCCCACAGATATGTGTAATGTGCGCGTGCTTATTGTGGACGATAACGCCACCAATCGCGAACTCCTGACTACCCGTCTGACTTCCTGGGGCATGCGCACGTTGGAGGCGCAGGATGGCCCTGCGGCGCTCCAGGCACTCGACCGGGCGCTCGACGAGAACGATCCCTTCCGCATCGCCGTGATTGACATGCAGATGCCGGGTATGGATGGCGAAACTCTGGGCAGGATCATCCATACGGCTACCCACATAAAGCGGGACACTTTCGATACTGCCGGACATCTCCATACTTTTATTCTTTTGACGAGCGGAGTCAATTCTGATATACTTATCCAGCGTTGTTTGTTTGCAAAAGTTAAAAACACTGAAAGAGGAGAGAGATGTGAGCATCAGAGTCCGTTGCAGTTTGGTTTTTTTGTTGATTTGTAACCTCGCAGTGGTTTCTGTGAGGAGAATAAGCTGGCTTATATATCC
>CAIMCT010000321.1 GCA_903839535.1 uncultured Desulfobacteraceae bacterium | reverse complement strand
CTAAGCGTTGGCTGCTTTTCCCTTTGGAAAATTAAATGGGCCTCAAACAGAGGCCCATTTAATCCGATAATTCATTCCTGCTTGTCAACCTTTTCTGAAAATTTTATGCCCTTTTTAACTCAAATAAACTGAAAGCCAACACCAGTTCAAGAAAGCTTTCTCTCATCCCCCAAGCCTACCGCACCAGCAATGCACTGGATCGGCTGATGAACTACCAGGATCGGATTCTCTACTCCATCCAGTACTTCCACGGGCATGCAACCAGTGCTTTGCTCTACCTGCGGTCAATGGCTATGATCTGGAACTTCCACCCATACTCTACAAGAGCTTGCTATGAAGGCGCATGTGCTTCACCTTTTGAAGCGCTGAATGGATTCCAATACCATTCCAACTGGCTCCAGAACTTGCAGCTATGCCGGTCATAGCGGTGCTGGGTCCCTGCGAGGGTGGAGAGTCTGACCATAAAATCCGTTGGAACCAGCAATATACATGAATTTTGCACTGAATTCAAAAATATTTTCATCTTGTTCGGAGACGTTTATTGAACCACAAAATCCGGTAGAACCAGTAATGTCACATAAGCACCCGAAAGCGAAATGACACATAATCAAAACAAAGGGGAATTGCGGATTCGGTAGGAACTCACCATAATCTATCCATTGTTGGATGCAATGTTATCCGTAGAATCTCGCCCGGACACCACAGACGCATACGTGGCCCCCATGTGCCCGCACCACGGCTGATTATCAGATTCATGTTTTTTATCTTATGCAATCCCTCAAGGAACGGATAGCGCGATTTGACCACATAATTGAAAGGCCAAATCTGACCCCCATGAGTATGCCCGCTGAGCATTAGATCAACGCCTGCGTCCGCAGCTTTTTCAATCTGCAAGGGATTATGGGAAATCAGGATGGTTGCACCTTGAGGTCGATTCTTTAGCGACTCCAGGATAAGATCATTGTCCCGTCCGGACCACCGGCTGGAAGTAAGGTCATCAACACCAGCCAAAACAAGACCTGGCAGGATTTCATGCCATGAATTACGAAGTAAATGAAAGTTTGTCTTTTCAATTAAGGACTTTTCCATAAGTCGATGACTATGAAATTCATGATTGCCCAGCACCGCCCAGACACCAAGAGGTGCGGAAAAACGGTTTAAAACCGGAAGCAATCTTTCAGTAGATTCCCCGTGTCCTTCGGAGATATCTCCAAGAAGGACTATGATGTCTGGTTTTTGTTCCGATACTTGTGCTATAAGTGCCTCAAGCCATTCCGCGCCGATCAACGAACCAAGATGCATATCAGAAATGGCGACAATAGTGATTCCGTCAAGTTCACCCCCAAGGCCGGATAAGTATATTTCATGGTTATATACTACAGGCGTACGAAGCCCCTGTATAAGCGCAATTGCAGAAAGCAATAAACCTGTAATTATCGCTAATCCACGCGCTGTGGGCGCATAACGGGGTAAAAAATAACCGAATCCCGTAACCAAATCTAATGCAAGAACAGGCGTGGAAGTTAAAAAGAGAATAGCCATCCAGGTCATGCTGATAAATTCCAGAACACTGGAAAAAGAGCCCATTCTGTTATTATCAAAAATGCGGTTAAGAAAAAAGCATGTCCAAAGAATTAAGCCAGTTGAAATCAGGAATTTTTCGGGGATATGATTTTTTACGAACGGCACTGTGCCGGCACGCCAAAAAACATAGACCTGCATCACTGTGACAGCAGATAAAAGAATAATTCCGAACATGTATTTTCCTTTTGTATTCAAATTAACCGGATCAGAGGTTCTGTCCCGAAAATCAATCCACAATAGCATGACCGATGAGAAGAATGACAAAAAGTAAAGCAATCGGTATTGGGTTTGTATGGATTTGATAGGTGTTTTTTCGTAAGTTTTTGGGTGATAGTTTAAACTTCACCGTGACCCCGATCCCCGTAATTAAAGCCATTAACACAAGTCCCCATTCTGGCAGGCCGCTGGCCCTGCAGGCGGATGTAGCGGACATGAAATGAATAAACGCCACGCCCAGGGCCAACGGATTTTAAAACATAGTGAACCGGCAACAGAAACTTTTTCTGAAGTTGATTGAGACGTTTGATTCTGTCATTTATTTGTGCTGGAAGAGCTGCATAGCGCGTGGTTCCTCTGATGAGAAGACTCAGCAAAACGTTTAAATTGGCTGCGGCCAATATCCAGGCGGCAGCCTGACCGGTGGCTTCATTATTTTCTTCATTTTTAACATGATCGAAAACTGCGCCGATGTCTTTGTTTCGTTTTTTGTCATGGTGACCGCCGTCATCGTCGGCAACTGCAGATGGCGCACAGAACAGGAAAAACAAGGTGCCTGGTATCAAACATACGGTCAAGAATAATTTCAAAGAAATACAAATATGGGTCATCTTCTTTTCTCCTTTTCAGTTATTTTGCTGGATTGCACTCAATAATAGCAATGTTGATGGAAAGAGCTTTCTCATTAATTTTGGATATGGAGATTTTCATGTGGGTCCCTCCTTTCGTTGATCTGAATCCGTTGAAGTTCTTGAATGTGGATATGATGATATAAATGCACCATCCACACAATTGCAAGAATCGGAACAAAGAGATTCAGAAAGGGGACAATCGCCATCACAGTGATCACAAAACCGCCACCGTACATTGCTTTTTTGTGCTGGGCACCCAGCACCCTGGCGTTGGTTTTCCCCAGGTAATATCCGGCCGCACTCTCAAAAAACTCCCGGCCAAGGAGATAACTATTGAGCAGAATGGACGCTGCAAAGCCAATACCAAACATGTAGAGCGGCAGTAACAGGATATTGAGGCACATTGCCCATCCGGTAAACTTCAGATCGTGCCGGAATTCAGGCCAAAACTTCAGAACCTCGCGATGGGCGACATCTGGATAGTACACACGTTCCACACGCTGAATTGCAGTTTCCTGAAACAGACTGGAAATCAGCACGGTAAGCGCCGGCAGCATAAACCAGCCGCCAATCCCGGTAAGAACGCCGACAACCCAGTTGAACAGCGTATGTAGCCACCCGCGTTCAATAGTTACGAAGCGATCTGTTATCCAGGTAATACCTCCGACTGCTCCGATAACGATTATTGCCGCCAACAGTGAACATGCCAGCATCAAACCCAAAAGATTCGCCTTCTTTATAGAAACAAATGTTTTTATTAATGGATACAACAGTTTAACTCCTTAATAACCGTATCTGAGGTTCCGTCCCAAAAATCAATCCACAACAGCATGACCGATGAGGAGAATGACTAAAAGTAAAGCAATCGGTATTGGGTTTGTATGGATTTGATAGGTGTTTTTTCGTAAGTTTTTGGGTGATAGTTTAAACTTCACCATGACCCCGATCCCCGTAATTAGGGCCATTAACACAAGTCCCCACTCTGGCAGACCACTGGCTCTACATGCGGATGTAGCGGACATGAAATGAATAAATGCAACGCCCAGGGCCAGCGGATTTAAAAAATAGTGAACCGGCAATAGAAACTTTTTCTGAAGTTGATTGAGACGTTTGATTTTGTCATTTATTTGTGCCGGAAGAGCTGCATAGCGCGTGGTTCCTCTGATGAGAAGGCTCAGCAAAACGTTTAAATTGGCTGCGGCCAATATCCAGGCGGCAGCCTGACCGGTGGCTTCATTATTTTCTTCATTTTTAACATGATTGAAAGCAGCGCCAATGTCTTTGTTTCGTTTTTTGTCATGGTGACCGCTTTTATCGTCAGCAAATGCGGTGGGCGCGCAGTACATGAAAAACAAGGCACCCGATATCAAACAGACGGTCAAGAATAATTTCAAAGAAATACGAATATGGGTCATCATCTTTTCTCCTTTTCCGTTATCTTTCTGAATTACAATCAAGAATAGTTTATTTGGACATAACCACCGAATCATCGTCGTAAATACCCTTCTCCGCTGTCTGATGGCAGGCCAGGCATCACGTTCTAAAGCAATGTAAAGGGATTATAATCAGGCTATATTTTGTGGGGGGGCGAAAATTGGGGTGAAAACCTGTGAGGGCTCAATGTAGGGTGATTGTCCACCCAGTCCCTGTGTACCAAAAGAGTTAATATCCAGGAGTATGGGCGGGGTAAATTCTGCACAACAGGAAGCGAATTCGCAATTATCCATAGCCTTTTTATCAGGATATTCTGAGGTAAAGGTATCAATAACATCAGAAAACACCTCCACATGCAACTCGGCTGGATGCGCAAAGCACACAACAGGAAGGAGGATGTAAACGAGTATGATGAATATGGATATTGGTTTCATGGCGATTTAACCTCATCAATATATTCGTGACAGTATGTTAATTTCAGGTAATTTGTCAAGCTGTTTGCAGTATTTATTTTTTCTCTGCAAGGCCCATAACCGTCCGAAATCCAGTGTCCTCACATGACTCGAAAGGAAAACGATCAATGACTGCTGGAATTGGCCCCCCATCTTTGGGCTCGCCTTCCATCCCTCCGATAACGGCATACCGATTTTCATGTGTCATATCTTTGGAAGGGTCGGTCAATATTCGCAGCGCCCACTCGGCAAGCCCTTCGTTCATGCCCCGAATACCAAATGCATTTGGAGTGTAAAAAGCGGCAGGCATTTGTTCGTTTAGATCACGCACAGAACTGGTCGGGATATCTTTTCCGTTGGATTGCAGCCGATTGGCCCCTTCGATCAGCACATACAACCACTCCGTTTGGGTAGGCAACCGTCTGCCGAAAAAATTTGCATAAGCTGACGCACCGTAACCTGTCGCACGCAACACGGGATTGGATGCCATTGCAGCATCGCTGACACGAAACTCATTATCGCGATATACGATTGGCTCATAACCATCATATACCGCGCCCAGCAGGTACCAAATTGCACCGTCGCCTTTCACAACACCATTTTCAATGATAATTCGCGCACGGTTGTGATTCAAAAAATCAACATATTGCAGGTTAGTTACCAAAAAAACGTCCATATCAAATCCTGCGACTTCAACCAACTTGCCTGAGGACGCTCCAAAACCGGATGGCAGGACCATCCTGCCGCCTGGAATGTGTTGCTGCCTTCCGACATGCTCTATGGTGTCTTGTATCATCGCGTTTGATAACGATCTGTTGTCGTGGGACTGGATCGCTGGGCCCGCTTCTTTTCTATTATTGTCAACGACCGCAGGACTGTTTTCCCTGGAAATCGAGATATCGAACTCACCCATAAATTGCCAGAGCATCATGAGCAATACCGAAACTGCAGTGACAGCAACACCAGTCCTAATCCATTTGGACCTGGAAAACATGGACGCTGGTTTCGGTTCTGTTGAAACATCCACCCGCTCAAGGGCTGCAACTGCATGAACGACTAAATCAATCCGGGCAAGCAACTCCTGCACGGATGCTAACCGTTCATTGCGGTCCTCCGCTGTAGCTTTTTGAATGATCATGTCCAGTTGTTGAAAAAATGGATCGCTGGTTTGCTTCAGCCTGGCGCTTTTAAACGGAATCGTCCCTCGCTTGATTTTTCCCTCAACAGCTTCGTAGAGTATCTTGCCGAGAGAGAAAACATCGGCCCTTTGATCGGCTCTTTTGAAATCGGAAAAATGCTCCGGCGACATGTATTGAGGTGTGCCTTTTACATCAATGGATTGTGTGACCGACTTTAGTCTGTGCGAGCGCGCCAGGCCAAAGTCCGCAATTTTCGGGGTTTGATGATCCATAAGGATATTTTCAGGCTTCAGATCACGATGTACGATTCCGATACTATGCAACGCCAGAACACCTTCCAGTACCGGCATGAAGCAATCTCTTAACCAGTTCCTGACTGCGACTTCGTCTGGAAAAAATCCATCTTCTGGCATGGTTGCCCGCAATGAACCACCAGGAACATATTCCATGGCGATATATTCAATCGAAGCATCTTTTTCGCATATTTTCAGGGTCACAGAATCGTAATCATATACTTGCAGAACGTTGGGGTGGCAAACCTGAGCCATGGCCTGGACTTCACGCCGAAAACGCTGGACCGAAGTTTCGGCATCCTCATCGTCTTTTTCGATGGATTCCAGCCATTCCCTTGATATCACTTTGATGGCGACATCACGATTAAGATTGGTTTGATGCGCCCGATAGACCTCGCCCATGCCGCCTTTATCAAGGAACTCAAGAATAACCCATTTATCATTAAGCACATCACCCATTTTCAGTGTGGTGCTGCAAGATTCTGTCATTATGGATAAGCCCTTTTCATCATTCAAAGCTGAACTCTGCAACGATTGGATCAAATAAGCATCCCGATTATCGCTATGATGTCATTTTCGCATTTTCCAGGAACTGCGATTGACAATTGCTGCTTTGCCGATTATTTCAAGTTTGGATTTATTTTACTAAAATGGTTGCATTTCATCTTAAAGTCAAGATGATGCGTATTCAAGAATGGCAAAAAGCTGTCGTGCGGAGGATTTCCGGCAGTCAAGCTGCCGTATGTCTGATGTGGAAGCCGGTCCGTGGGGGGGCCAAAATATCTTTTGGCAGGCGATCTGCTCATAACTTCCCCCAATCTCCCTTTTCCAAAGGGGGAAGTTATCCGGCGATGTTTGTCAGCATCGCTCGCATCGGATTACGTTGAAGCGCCTGAAGCGCTGTTTGAATGGTTATAAATATTTTCATCAGGTGCCGCGAAGTGGATTCGGAAAGATTGCCTGTCTGTCCGCAAGCAGATTAGGAGCTATTATGATATGTGGTGTCATATTTTATCTTGCTGGATTGCATTCAAGAATAGCAATGTTAGATGAGTAATATTCGGTGCAATCCCATTTGGGTAACAAATTCAGTCGTTCATTGAATTGCCTTTTCAGTGAATCCGGTTGCTCATTTTCCGATGGTCCGATAAACAAAATGTCCTCCATTATAAAACATCTGCCGCTGTTCACCCTGTTGTGGGTTCCACATTTTTTCCACAGCACTGAACCATTTCCATTTATCGCAATTTCATAATTGTTCAACATGTATGAAACTTCGACATTGTTTCCATCCGAGCCGTTGGTTTTTAAAATCGGATCATGCTTTTGACAATCTCCTTTGTGGGCGAAGTGACGTTTCGGGTCATTTACCCATAGTCGCATTTCATGCTCGGACACCTTTTCCCCGGTATCACAGCGACGTATATGGAAACCTGAGCAATAATATCGGGTTTTCCGCCAGCACGGAAAAGGTTTTATGTGGTCTAAATATTCTCCCTTTAAAAAGCCAGGCCGCTCGTCACGCGCAGAACAGAGAAACAGGATTTGTCCCTTCCTGAAACATTTTCCTTCTTTAATCGCGCCCATTCCAAAATGCATTTCCCACAGCAAATCGTCAGAATCATTTTCGGTTATTTTATACTCGCCTATTTTGTATATAGAGGCTTTTCTGTGAATTCCTCCACTTACTAATGGTGGCTCACTACCTTTGCAGAGATCAGGCGCCAGAGATACCAAAATTTCCAAATGTGGTGGCCAGCAAAGAATACCCAGTGAATGGCTTGATGACTTTTCCATCGCATGTTCTTCAGGAATGGGATATTCATTTTGGACCAATGGTTGCTTCATGATGGTATGCTCTTTGTTGGCCACCTCACTTATATATCCTGGTATATCGGATATCTTAGCTGGTCGTTTTAAAATCGCCATGCTTTTCTGCACTACGAACATGGAAAGAGCTTTCTCATAAATTCTGGCTTTTTCATAAATTTTGCTTATGGAGATTTTCAAGCAGGTCCCTCCTTGAACATGCGAGCATCAAACCCAAAAGATTAGCCTTCTTTATAGAAACAAATGTTTTTATTAATGGATACATTAGTTTAACTCCTTAAAATAGTATTTTTCCTAATGCACCACAGGGCCAATGACAATAAAAGTCGCACATCAGCCTCTCTTCCTGCTGAACAACTTGAACAGCTCGAACCAGACAACGCTCAATACGCCGGCGGATACGCATATAACAACATCTACCGGATGTATCAACGAGAATCGGAATATCTCTCTAAGAAATGGAATATTCAGAACAAGACCCAGAAAGACAACCGCGCCACCAGTTACCCACCAGAGAGCTGCATTGGAAGCCTGGTGGATATTGCCAATAGTGCTGGTCCAGGAACGATTGGTCATCATAAGCCCAAGGTTGGCGATTATCAAGGTCGTAAATGCCAAAGTGCGGGCCTCAAGTTCGCCCTGCCCACGGGCAAGACAGACACCAAATATAGTCAGAAGCATCGCCAGAACACTCAGTCCCTGAAGTGTACTCAGCAACAAGACGCGCTTGCTGAACAACGCCTCTTTTGGGTCGCGGGGCGGCCTGTTCATCGCATCCGCCTCTGCCGGCTCAACCTCATAGACTATGGAACAGGCTGGATCTATTATCAGATGGAGGAAAGCTATATGGATTGGCATGAATAAAAGCGGCCAGTTAAAAAGCACCGGTATAAGAGACATCCCGGCGATCGGGACATGGATAGCAAGGAGATAGGCCATTGCCTTTTTCAGGTTGTCAAAGATACGCCGCCCCATTTTTACTGCGCGTACGATGGATGCAAAATCGTCGTCCAGGAGTACGAGATCAGATGCCTCTCGCGCCACGTCAGTGCCACGTCCCCCCATGGCGATGCCTATATGGGCAGATTTAAGGGCCGGGGCATCGTTCACTCCGTCTCCGGTCATGGCGACGATCTCACCGCTTGCCTTGAGCGCTTTGACTAATCGAAGCTTCTGTTCAGGCACAACTCTGGCGAAAATGTTGACCGTTCTAATTCTGCTTTGCAGCTCCTCATCGCTCATGATGTCCAGTTCCGGACCTGTGATAACCTCATCCAGTTGGACAAGGCCGATTTGCCTTGCAATGCTCAGCGCTGTACCTGGATAGTCACCGGTGATCATCACCATCCTTATGCCGGCCCGGTAGCAATCCTGGAGTGCAGGCGCCACAGTCGGTCTGACCGGATCGGCCAATCCCACCAATCCGAGAAACTCGAAGGTGAAATCATGCTGTTGACTCGGCAGACCCGCCTCACGGAAGTACGAGCGTGCTACGCCCAGCACCCGAAGTCCATCGTCGGCCATCCGGGTCACCGTTGACATCATCTCTTCCTGTTGACTATCACTGAAATGACAGAGGTCGGCGACCGCCTCGGGGGCGCCTTTGGCTGCAATTACATAGTCCATACCCTCCGGCGCTCTACAGACATGGGACATGGCGAGAAGTTCCGGAGATAAGGGGTATTCTTTCTCAAGGCGCCAATCACCGTGAAGATGCTCGGTGTGAGCGAGATAGGCTTCGCCGAATTCCTTGATTGCCCGCTCCATGGGATCAAAGGGATCGCGCTGACTGGCGAGGATGCTGAATTCCACCAGATCGTGAAATGTGTCTGGCGGAGGGTCGCTGCGGAATTCACCGATGTTGCACAAAATCCCGTCCGAGTGGAGTGCAGTAACCGTCATCCGGTTCAGAGTCAGGGTACCAGTCTTGTCCACGCAAAGGACAGTTGCCGAACCGAGTGTTTCTACCACAGGCGCGCTGCGGGCAAGAACATTAGTTCGGGAAAGTCGCCATGCCCCCAGCGCCAGAAATATCGTCAGAACTACCGGCAGCTCGTTGGGCATGACCGCCATAGCCAGGGTAAGTCCAGCCAGCACGCCATCGAGCCAGGCACCGCGAGTTATTCCATAAACCAGTATAAGAATGGCGCATAGCCCAAGGACTGCCGTCGCAAGAACACGCACGAGACGACCTGTTTCACGCTGAAGCAGCGTCTCCTCCCCCGTCACTGTTTGCAGGGCTTTTCCGATTTTGCCGATGGCGCTCTGCTGTCCGGTAGCAATCGCGCGGGCTATTCCCTGACCACGCACCACCAAGGTTCCGGAAAAAACAAAGGGCAGATCATCCCCTCCCGGCTGCACAGCAGGTGAAGAGGCATCGCCACACACTTTGCGTACCGCCACAGATTCGCCGGTCAGTAGCGATTCGTCGGTTGATAGGCTGGTGCAGTCCAGCACCAAAGCATCAGCAGGAACCCTGTCCCCCTCGGCAAGGAGAATGATGTCGCCACGAACCACTTCACGACCGGCAATCCGCTGCTGAGCGCCATCGCGGATAACCATGGCTCTGGGGCTGGAGAGATCCCGGAGGGCCTCCAGCGCCCGTTCTGTTTTCCGCTCCTGAAAAAGGGTGATCCCCATAACGAAAAAGACAAAGGCCAGAAGCATCAGTGCTTCCTGCATGTCACCAACCATCAAATAAATTGCGCCGCAGGCCACCAGCAGAAGGAACATCGGTTCGCGCATGACATCGAACGCCATGCGCAGGTTCCCCCGCTGTTTGGATGACGGAAGTTCGTTGGGACCTTCTTCTCCAAGAATCCTTTCAGCTTCGCGTGAGGTCAGTCCTATTAGTCCATGAATATCAGGCTTTCGATCCATTTATTTCCCTGTACCGCTCCATAGAAGTTCCAACGGGGTCTTGCTGATTTAAGAAGCCCGTTTATTCCGCTTATTTGAATGGTTTCAAGCCATTTAATAATTGGAGGGATAAGCATAATTATCACTGCAATGACAAGAATGACAAAAACAATAGCCGCCACAAAAAGGGCGATCAGCAGTTTTTTGTTGCTTTTCAGTTTTTCGAAGAAATAAAGGTACCGTTCAAAGCCCCCGTGATAGCCATGATGAACATCTCGGTGTCCACCGTAGTCGTGATTATTGTGATGTACAGGTCTGCTGTGCTTAAATAAAACATCAAAGTCCATTGTATGATTCCCTCCAAAGTCGAGACAGATGTTTATGTTTTTTATTCGTTCATTTTGATTGCCAGATGAGTTTATGGTTCTTAATCAAACAGTTCGGATAACCATGATTTATTTTGGTGTTGATTTTGGTGTTGGTGTTGGTGTTGGTGTTGATTTTGGTGTTTACCATTATGGCCGTAATTTTGACCATCATTACGACGGGTTTCGTGCGACGGATATCTGTGGCTGTCATAAAGATTTTGCTGTTCTGTGTGACTCCTTGCGGCTGTTGGAGCATAAGACCTCTCGACGATCTTGTCTATTTCACCCCGGTCAAGCCAGATGCCACGGCATTGGGGGCAATAGTCGATTTCAACACCTTGTCGTTCCGCGATAACAAGATCAATAGAATTGCAGACTGGGCATTTCATGGTAATTTTTCTCCTTCGGTTTTATGTATCGTGTAGTTCCTGGAATTGTTTCTGATATTTCGATAGCGTTCAACAACTAATGACAACAATAAGCCACCAGAATCTGGTGTTTACAAGCTGTAAAATGAGTACTCGTGATACGAGTCTCTTGAACGCAGCAAATCACACTCTAAATCAATACAGATGAATGGATCAGGAAATATTTTGCGGAGGAACAAAAATTGGGATGAAAACATGCGGTGGTTCAGCGTAAGGTGATTGTCCGGACAGTCTCATTGCTGAGAAATTGTTAATATTCCGGTAGTCTGATGGGGTATATTCTGCACAACAGCAAGAGGATTCGCAATTATCCATACCCTGTTTATCAGGACATTCTGAAGTAATGATATCAAAAACGTCAGCAGATACCTCTGCATGCAACTCGGTCGGATGCGTAAAGCATATAACCGGCAGGAGGACAAGGACAAGTATGATGAATAGGGATATTGGTTTCACAGTAATTTGAATTGGTTTGATTTTATTGGTTACCTTCCCGTGAATATACTTGATCTCAGATTAGTTTGTCAATCTGTTTGCGGTGATTCCCGTTTAAGGCCAGATTTTTATGAACCTGATAAGCATGCAGACAAAATAGAAAATCAGTGTCAGCGCCAAACCAAAGGCCGGAAATCGGAAAATCATCCAAAGTTATACTTTGAGCGGTCAATGATTGGCATCCCACTTCGACACTTGGGCCTCAAAATCAGCAATATCCTTTTCGAAATCCCACTGAAGACGCGCCTTGCCATTCTCGGCAAGAAACTGGCTGCAAGAACCTGATATCCGATTCGCCGTCGGTTTGTCCTTGGCGCAGGCAGCAACGGTCTGAGTATATTTACGATCTTTCCAGAGACTGGCGCCCTCTATAAAGGCATAAGCCAGACTGTTACGGGCCATGCGCTTAAGCTGAAGATAGCCCAATTCCTGATCCATAACGGCTCGCTGATATTCCCGCGTCATCTCTGAACGGGACACCCCTTCGTCGTCCGTCGCCAAGGCGACAGGAACGCCGTAACGGATATAGGTTTTAAGTGGATGTTCCTTACCCTTGACGCCAAGAATAACATCGTTGCTGGTCAGCAGGATTTCCACGAGAATCTCGCGTCGGGCCATCTCCCGCAAAAGATCGAAACAACCATCTTCGTACATAATATCCACCCCGTGACCTATTCTCATTGCGTGGGCTTTTCTTACCGAATCCCCAACATGAAAACGGAGTCCTTCCGGAGGTACCAGCCCTGGAGCCAGTTCTCCCCCATGCAGGGTCAGTTGCACCTGTGGATAGACGGTATGAAAGTAATCCATCATAAGCATCTGGATGGGAAAATCCGACATGGGAACATTGGTGTCTTCCGGCATTACAAGATTCAAACCAACAAAGCGTGTATCTGCGGCAGCCAGTTCGAAACCAGCGAGAATTTGAGCAAAGACAACCTCCCGCGGCAATCCCCTCAAAACTTGATAAAGATAGCGTGTGGCAACGCCGCACCCTGGATCGGACTGCTCCCCGCCGCATTTCAATTGCTGCCTCATTATTGTCTCAGCCTGATCCATTTCATTTTTCACCGCAACCAGAATATTCTTCATACCCTGTGCCAGGAGCTTTGATCTCATACTGCCGAAATCATTATCCCATCCAGTTCGGGCCGCCAGATTTCCGACACTACGGCCTTCAGGTGTGATCATCAGCTCCAGATAACTGACCCTGCCTGCCGCCGCCCGGCTGACCACTTCAGCCAGCATGTTCCCCCGTCGCTTTTTCGTGGTGATGTCGAATTTTTCAAATGTATCGAAAAAATGGTCGTGACCGCTTTGGCCTGAATACTGCCAATTGCGCATGGACCAGGTGTCGATTATCGTCCGGTAGAGAACGGAATCCTTAAATGCCTGTTTTACCTCTGGACGACCGGTGAGCGCATCACAAGGCGGAGACACAGCCTGAAATGTCTTTTGGTCAATGCACAATCCGTCTTCCGCCGCCCAACTGATCATGGATTCGGCGTAAACGGCCCCGGAAAGATGGCTGTGGAGATCACCGCCCTTGGGCATCTGCCTGAGGAAGGCGTAAAGATGCCCTGGTTGATCCCTGATGGATTCCATGAAAAGAGCAGTCTTTTGCTCTGAGGTCCTGTTTGCATGATCATTCGCAAGGACTGGCAGGTCCACAGCAGATATAGCGCAAAGCAAAAAAATGATCCGGGTAAGCTGGGAAAACCATTTCGACAACTTTGACCCATAACGATGATTCATTGAATTTTCCTGCTCCTAATTTCGTACGCAAACATACGCATTAAGTAATTCGCTTTCCGTTGATAGGTTTTGCAACCTGCAACTGGAATCCTGGTTGAGCAGTTTCAACCGACAGGTATAGTCGTCTAAAGACGCTACACAACAAATAATACCTGTTATCACCGCAGCCTGAACACAGTAAAGTCAGCTATTAAAACAAGCAAACTTGTCAGCAGTGGAACGGTATTATTCGTAACGGAAAACCTTTCCGTTTATGGATAAACATTATCCATAGGCGGATGGTAATCAGATTTTTTAAAATAATCAAGATGATTATTTGTTTATTTTTAATGTGTGTATTTTGTGCGTGAACAAGTATATTTGCGTATGTTTTTTACAACTTAATTAATACTCTACAAAGAAAATATTTTTGTTATCAATCCATTCTCTTCATTTGCTATGTTTACATAAAAAGCAGAAATACTCCTTTTCCCAAAATTCCCCCTTTGGGAAAAGGGGCTATCCATATAAGCCGGGACAGACTGGCCGCTCCCGTTCGCAGTATACTTTCAGTGACACCCTTTAAAGTGCCATGCGATGAGCTGAAAGTAAACAATCGTTTTGTCAAGAAGACGCGGGGCAAGTCCAAGGGTGAGTCCGACCCCCAATAATGATAGAACGGCGTTGACCAGAAGGCGGATAAAGATGATCACGATCATCAGGGAATAGTTTTGGGGGTGCCATTTTTTCAGATAGATATAGCGCGATCTGTAAAAAAGGATTCTTGATGCAACGTTGTTTCCGGCGCTTTTTCCCTGGGCGTGAATGATGCGGGCCGAAGGAACAAAATATATTCGCCAGTTGGCTAGCCGCATTCGATAGGCCCAGTCGGTTTCTTCAAAGAAAAAAAAGTAGGTTTCGTCAAAAATCCCAACCGTGTCCATGGCGGCTTTTCTAATCATCAGGCAGGCCCCTATTCCTGATTCTACAGGGATGGGATGCTGATAATTCCTGCGTTTGCTGGGAAATTTTTCCGGAAAAAATATCCGTAAAATGGTTTCGTTGGAAATCAGGGTTAACAGGGTTGGAAAGTTGGCTATGGAATTCTGCCGGGAGCCATCAGTGTTAAGAAGCTGGCCGCAGGCCATGCCAGCAGTCGGTGTGGATTCCATAAACGTCAGTAGCGTTTGAGCTGCGCCGTCCGTCAACGCGGTGTCCGAGTTCAGCAGCAGCGCATAACGCCCGGTTATTTGTTTCAGCGCCTGATTGTTGGCAGCCGCAAATCCCCTGTTTTGTGTGTTTTCAATAAGCTGAACCAGTGGGAAAACGGTCTTTACCGCTTCCTGGCTTCCGTCTGTTGATCCGTTGTCCACTACCCATATCTCGAAAGGTATTCCCTGAACCGTTTCATAAACGGAACGAATGCAATCCAGTAGAAGGTCCCGGGTATTCCAGTTGACGATCACAACAGAGATGTCCATGATGAATTCTTTCGTAAACGGTCATTTTTACAAACTGCTGGCAGTCACGACCCGGGCAACGCCTTCCAATACCTGATCCACACTGATGTGGTTCATGCAGTCGCATGTCGAGCACTGGCGCTTGAAACAGGGGCTGCAAGGCAGGCCAGCTCGAATCACCTGGTGCTGATTGCCCATGGGGCCGGTTCGCCAGGGTGCTGTCGGCCCGAAGAGTGCGACAACCGGCGTATCCACGGCGGCGCCAAGGTGCATTGGCCCGGTGTCTGTTGATATCAAAATATCGGCTGTTTCGTAAAGGGTTGCAAGGGTTTTCAGGCTGGTTTTTCCGGTCATGTCAATTGCCGAAGACCTCATGCGGGATAAAATATCCTGTACCGTTTCCTTATCCTCCGGTGCGCCGGTGAATACGGGAAAAATCCGGTAGTGATCTGAAAGGCGATCCGCCAGTTCCGCAAATCGCTCATTCGGCCAAAGTTTGGTTGTCCACTTGGCAACCGGGTTGATGCATATCAGAGGACGGACATCCTTTATCCATGAGGTAGCCGGAGTGTTCAGCCCTGGTTCTTTCGAGAAACCAGAGCGGAACGCTCTTGCTACTTCCTTGGCAAGCAGACGTGTGACTGCCTTGCGATCGACAGCATGAATCGGCAACTGATACATAATGCTGCGGGAATGGATTTCAGCACCATCCAGCATCATCAGGTTGCGCAGAATGGCATGGTGGTTCATATCCACAGGTTTAACGCGCTCATTTAAAAACAAATAGCTGTGTTCCTGATGTTCCATTCCCCGGTCAAACCCGATTTTCCGCTTGCTTCGGCAAAGGGCGACCAAAACCCCGCTTTTGAGCAGCGCCTGAAAATCAAAGACGAGATCGTAAGCAGTATCCCTAATTATCCGAACCAATCCGGCCGCCTCGCGGATAGCGGATTTCCACAGTCCATTCCTAATGTCCCTGATCCAGCTTTTTCTTCTGGAGACGATGACCCGATCAAGCGCTGTATGCCCAATAATCAGCGGCGCAGCGGCTTCTTCAATCAGCCAGGTGATGTGCGCCGATGGATAGGCCGAGCGAATGGCGTTCAAGGCCGGAAGGGTGTGAATTACATCGCCGATGGCGCTCAGTTTGATAACCAGAATATTCATGATGACTGTCCGCCAGATAGAAGTTCCAGAGCAAGACCAAGGACATGATCGACGGTGATGGCATCCATGCACTGGTGATCGGTCGGGCAGTCCGGTTTCATACAGGGGCTGCACGCTACGGGTATCCGAATGATATGGCTGAGATGGCTTCCTGGAGATGTAGTGGTGTAGTCCGTGGAACCGAAGATTGCGATTTGCGGCTTATGCAGGGCCGCTGCCAGATGCATCAGGCCGGAATCGTTTGTGATAAACAGGCGGCACTGGTCAATCAGGGAAATTGCCTGTCTAAGAGTGGTTTTCCCGCATAGATTGATGCAGGCATCGCCTACAGACTCGGCGATAGTTCTCCCCAGTTCCTCCTCGCCAGGGCCGCCGAAAATCAGAAAGCGAACATCCGGAATGGATTTAAGACGGCTGCAAAGTTCAGCAAACCGATTTGGAAACCATCTTTTGGCGGTTCCGAATGCAGCTCCGGGGTTGATGCCGATTATGCAGGCTCTGTCAGGACACCCGCTGGTTCTCATAAGCTGGATGGCCTGGCGTTTCTCCTCTTGGGATATGAAAACTTCCATTTCAGAAGGATTGGCTGTTAGCTTTGCGCCTTTCAGAATCTCCAGATAATAGTCTATCTGATGCAGTCGTTTCAGTGACGGATAGCGATGAACCGGATGGGTGAGCAGCATTTTGCGGACATCCGTGTCATATCCCAGCCGGATGGGAATTGCAACCATCCAGACAATGAATGCGGCCTCGAATGCGTTTTGCAGCAGCAGGGCCAGATCAAAGTCGTGTTTACGCAGATCCTTTGCCAGCCTGAATTTACCGATAAGGCCCCTGTGATGTCCTGCATCATTGTATATGATGATGTGGTCGATATGCGGGTTGTTTGCATATACCGGCGCAACCCATGGCTTGGCCAGAAGGGTAATGTGCGTATGTGGAAAATTCTTTCGCACTGCCCGCAAAAAAGGTGTGCTCATCACGGCATCGCCAACCCAGTTGGGTGTTCGAATGACCATGCGGTGAATGGATGAAGGATTCAATGGTTTCATGGGCCCTATGAATTATGAATTATACTTTGAGCGGTCAATGATTGAGTTTTTATCCACCGCAAAGGCGCAAAGATCGCAAAGAAAATATTCAATGGAATTAGCCGCCACAAGAGCGTTGTCTTCCTTGCGCCTTTGCGGTGAACTGAAAAGTGCCGTTTATGAATTAAGAGTTATGAATCATTATTAATTCATAATTCATAATTTCTTTTCGCGTCCATGGGCAGAATGGCCGGGTTTTCCATCTCTGGTGGACCCAGAACCACTGTTCCGGATAGCGATGAATTACTGCTTCTATGGCCTGATTGTAATTAAGGGTGTTGGCTTCTATATCATGAGTCCGGTCTCCGGTCCGGATCAGTTCCAGCTCCGGATGGAATTCAACGATATATCGGTTCTTGCTTCGCAGAAGAAAAATCGGCACAACCGGTGCTCGGGTTTTCAGCGCCAGAAGGGCAAACCCCTTGTTGGTGCAGGCCCTGTGGTTGAAGAAATCCACAAATACGCCTTCGTACCAGTCCACGTTCTGGTCCATCAGCAGGGCAACCACATGCCCGTTCTTCAATTGACGGAGTATCTTTCGCATGGCATGGGTATTGGGAATAAGTCCCGCGCCAAAACGGGTTCTGAGGCGAAGAAAAAAGGCATCCAGAGGCAAAAAATCTAGAGGCCGGTAAATAATGTCGGCCGATAAACCGGCCATAGGTGCTACGAGCGGCAGCAGTTCCCAGTTCCCGATATGGGCGGTCAACGCCAGAACGCCCTTTCCTTTTGCCAGTGCTGCCTGCACATTATGCAATCCACGCAACTCTGCATGCCGATGCAGCTCAGGTAATGTCAACAGATCGCTCCACCCGATTTCAAACGGGATGCGCATGATATTATAGAAAGACTTAAAAGCCAGCAGCCGAATCTGATCCAGGCTCTTTTCATGGCCAAAAGCTTTAGTCATATTCTGAATGGCGATATTGCGGTGCTTTCGATCTATTCGAAACCACAGGCCGGCCCCAGCCTTTGCCAGAGAATCGGCGATTGGACCCGGGATGCGTCCAATCATTCGAAACAGGGCGGTTATAAGACCGGTCAGGAAAGAATTGAAAGCATTTCGGTAGGGGCGAATCTTGTATTCGTCCTTCATGATGTCTGATCCTTCAGTCCTTTTTCCCAGACTTTGGCATGTTTAAGAAATACATACCACGCTGAATTCATGGCAATGACCAATCCGGCGGCGCCATCCAGCACCCCCAGCTTCCACAAGTAACATTCCGCAAATTTTCCCAGAGCATGAAATACACCTGCTACCGTGAACCAGCCCCCTGTAGCCGAACGTTCTTCAGCATATATATCAGAGAACCGGTTGATGGTTATTACCTGATCCGAAATATTTCGGTAAACATCGTGTAGAATTGGGCTGGATAATGGCCGAATTTTACCTGATACTTCCAGTTTTTCATGAAGGCCGCCGCCTTTCCACTGGCCGCAACCTTTTCGAACGAGTCGAACCTTTCGATCCGGATACCAGCCGCCATGACGGATCCAGACACCCAGATACCGGGAAAGCCGCGGCATGGAAAAACCGCAAATTTCAGGTGGTGCATTCTGAATCGTTTCCTGAAGCTCCGCCGCAAGTGGATCGGATATCCGTTCATCTGCATCCAGATTCAAAATCCACTCATAAGAGGCCAGCTCCATGGCATATTGTTTTTGCTCCCCGAATCCCTGCCAGGGGTGAGTGACGACCCTGGCACCACCGACTCTGCAGATTTCCTGTGTGCCATCGGTACTGCCGGAATCCACCACGATAACTTCATCGGCGAATGCTGCGCTTTTCAGCAGGGCCAAAATCCGGTCCGCCTCATTCAAGGTGATGACAACGACACTGATCATGGGGTCAAGGATAGCCGATTTTGGATAAATCTGTCAAACGCCAATGTATTGTCAAGGCATATACGAATCCCGATAACCAAGCATTCCATATCAAATTGAAACCGGCCATGCAATCTGGCAAGGTCCTTCTCAGTGGTGGCAAGAGCGGTTGCGCTAGCATTGACAGCGGCATTCTGGATAGCCTGAATGTCTTTGGCCGAATAACAATGATGATCGGAAAAGCCCTGAAAGCCACAGACATCGGCGCCGATTTTCGTGATGGTTTTTAGAAAATCATCATTCTGGGCGATACCTGAGAACGCGTAATACCGTTTTCCGATCATAAGTGCATCTTCGGTAATGGGTTCATGGGGTTGCAATAGCGGCAGCGCCAGTTTATCTCCTGCAGAAAATCTGGCGGAGATAAAGGGTTCATGAATTGCGCAAAAAAACGGGCGAGTCATGGCCCAAGGTTCCACAGGGCAGCGGAACGGCTGTGGAGATCGGGTCATGATAAGGGCATCGCTGAAGTTAAGGGCCGAGGCTGGTTCGCGCAACGTTCCCCGTGGCAAAATATGGCCATTGCCAAAAGGAAGTGTGCTATCCAGTAGCAGCAGGTTCATATCCCGGAAAAGAGCAAGATGCTGAAACGCATCATCCAGAATCACCACCTCTGTTTGAAACCGCTTAATGGCATTCATGCCGGATTGATACCGGTTACTTCCAACCAGAACCGGAATGCCCTTAAGAGATGCCGCCAGCAGAAACGGTTCATCGCCTGCGGTATTCGGGTTCATCAGGATCATGTTTTCATCGCTGACAATACCGCCGCTTTTTTCGGCAGCACCCTTATATCCCCTGCTGATGACGGCAACCCGATATCCCATTCGCTGCACCTGTTTGGCTACATAGATGGTCATTGGTGTTTTTCCGGTTCCGCCTGTTGTAAGGTTTCCAATTGAAATGACGGTACAGGGAAGTTTTTTCGATTTCAGAAAACCCAAGGCATAGCAGTCTCTACGAAGTAAAGCGCTTGCGCCATAGACTTTGGATAGAATTGTCAGGAGTTGATTCAAAGCAAACGGGGGATTGATCTTCCCTGTCATAATGGATTCGATTGATTTTTTAAAAGATGTCATCTCGAATAAACTGCACGATGGAATTACCCCAAAATTTC
This sequence comes from uncultured Desulfobacteraceae bacterium, assembly GCA_903839535.1. Lineage (GTDB taxonomy): Bacteria > Desulfobacterota > Desulfobacteria > Desulfobacterales > Desulfatirhabdiaceae > RAAP-1. The sequence continues at coordinate 9,750 of CAIMCT010000321.1, read as the reverse complement.
GTAGGGGCGAATCTTGTATTCGCCCTGCCCTCGTACAGAATCAATCGTGATAGCGCTATACTGCGAACTGGCATAATTTTACGTTTTTGATCCCCCACCCAAACCCTCCCCCGCTGGGAGAGGGAGTTTATGAAAAGCGCAGATTATGCCAGTTCGCAGTATATCTATCCCACTGCCGTAGCCAACAGATACGTTGGGAGAAGTGAAAACGATTCACGGAGAAGATGTTTTCAGAGAAATTCGGGAGAAACTGTTGGGAAGAGCAAAAGTCAGGAAGTTAAGAAACTTCGGCTCTTCGGCTTTTCCTAACTTCAGCCTGAACACCTGAGTTTTTGGAAATGCTGTTTCTTAGCCGCATTGCCAAATCAAACCGTCGGGTCAAAAATGCGGCGCAGGCCATCAAACAGACCGCTTCTGGCGTCTTTCGAAGGGAGCAGGAGCGCCTGGCATGACACAGCATCAACAGGAAGTCAGAGGCCCGCCAAGCTGCGACAGCTTCTTCCCGATAGGCATCTGCAGCTTCCTCAACATCGGCCAGCATCCCGATGTCGGCCTTGCACCGATGGCATTGACGGTTTCCGGAATATCGCGCATTACAGACAGGGCAGCGTTCCATAAAAAATCCTCAGGCTGTGGGTTTTAGGCTATAGGCTATGGATTCAGGCAATTTTATATAACACCGTTTCCCCATAGTCTATAGCCTATTTTTTTATCCGATATAGAAGAGAATTTCTTCAAGTTCCTTGGCAAGCGTCCTGGCATCATCCAGGCGCTTTTCTTTGACGGCATCCTGAATGTCTTCCATGAGATTAACCATTTCGTCGCGATCCTCGGGAGGCGCTTCATCCAGTTTGCCTGCGGCCTTGCTGAGTATCGTTTCGATATCTGATGGCAGAGGCTCTCCGGAAGCGCCTTTAGCCGAATCAGATTGAAACACATTCTCCGGTTCATGCCACATATTATCGACACGTTGTCTGAATTTAGTGATTTCGGTATTGCTGAACCGACCCATGGCGTTTTCAATGACACCTTCAACTTTTTTACCTGTCGCCTTTTCAACAGCCTGCATCTTGAGGATACCATTCAAATCCAGGTCAAAATTTATGGTAACTATACTCCCCCTGGGCGCAGGAGTCAGCTCAAACTTGAACTTGCCCAACAGGATATTGTCAAGGGCATGGAGCTCCTCCCCCTGATATACTGTTACTTCGACCCCCATCTGATTATCGTAAACGGTGCAAAATGCTTCGCCTCGACTTGTGGGCAGTTTGGTATTGCGCCGAATCAGCGGCACATACAAAAAAGGAGTTGGAATACCGTTGATCTCTCCAAGAGCGGATGTCCCAAAAGAATAGGGAGTGATGTCCAGCAGTACGCTGGATGAATCAAGCCCCATTTCGCGTCCAGCCTGAATGGCGGCCCCCAGCGCCACACAGAGATCCGGATCAATCTCTCCATGAGGCATCTGACCGAATTTTTCTGCAAGCATCAGGGAAATCTGAGGAATTCGGGTGGAGCCGCCAACCAGTATGATCTTGTCAATGGCTGATGACAACATTGCCGCATCATCCAGGGCTTTTGTGACTGAATCCATGGTCCGCGAAAGGTCATCCTCAATCATCTCTATAAAATCCGTGCGGGAAAGCTCGTGGGACAGGTGAATGTTCTTGAATAGTTTTTTGCCTATATGGTCTTCCTCAATCCGCACAAACGGCTCGAAGGAAAGCGCCATCTTAGCTTTTTCCGCAGCCCGTTTCAGCCGGGCCATGATAACCGGGTTTTTGGTGACATCCAGAGACAGATCATTTTGGATATGCGCAGTCAGGCGGTTGACAATCAGTTGATCAAAGTCATCTCCACCCAAGTGGTTATCGCCTGTGCTGGAGAGAACCTCTACAATCCCTTTTTCAATCCGGACAATGGATACATCAAAAGTGCCGCCGCCCAGGTCATAGACCAAAATGGTCTGGGCATTGGGGTTCATGCTTTCATACGCCAGTGACGCTGCGGTAGGCTCGTTGATGATTCGAACTACATTCAGCCCCGCGATTTCGCCGGCTTCCCTGGTGGCCTGCCGCTGCGCATCGGTAAAATAGGCTGGAACCGTGATGACGGCTTTGACAATGGGTTTTTGTATACATTTTTCAGCGCGCTCTTTCAGAGCCTTTAAAATGCACGCGGATATCTCCTGGGGAAGATAGGTGGCATCCCCCATCTGAATACGATCATCACTGCCCATGAGCCGTTTGACCGACTGAACGGTCCGATACGGCTCAATCACAGCCTGATTCAGGGCTTCCCTGCCGACTATGATTTTACCATTGGCGTCTATTCCCACAACCGAAGGAACAATACCGTCATCGTTATCCATCAAAACGGTCGCCAGACCGTCCAAAATAAAAGCAACCTCCGAATTGGTGGTGCCTAAATCAATCCCAACAATGGGTTCCATAGATATCTCCGCTTTAAAATTTAAAACCAGTTCAAAACATTAGTTAAGGGTGACAAGTAACGGGTAACTTGTCACTTGTCACAGTGTTTTTGTTATTCACTGACAACCACCTCGGCCGTACGCAGCACTTCATGACCTCGAACAAATCCGGTCAACAGATCCTCCACGACCATTCCTTTTTCCATTCCGGACCCGATCCGTTTATCCACAGCCTTCATGGTTTTGGGATCAAATCGCTTTCCTACGGTTTCAACGGACAGGACATTTACGGATGTAAGCGACCTGTCCATTCGCCTAAGCGCCATTTCATAGCCTTCCACCACACCTTCAATTCCCTTGGGTGGCGGCCTAAAAAAACTTTTGTTTGCGGCTATGGCTGTACTGGCCCCAAGGCCCCTTACAAGCGCATCCCGGACTTCCAGAAACGGCATGATAGTTCGTTTTTCACTGGATTTGCGGATATTCTCCTCAAGCTCCGACAGCGCCTTTGTCCGATCTTTAAACAGGTTGGATGTCTCCTGGTAGGCTTCAATAAACCCTGTGAGCGTTGAAAGGGTTTTACCCTGTTCCCGGTTCTGTATTCTGATTTCCTGCCTTAATGCCGTAAATTCAGACAAAAGTGTAAATAAATCACAGGACTCCATTGCCACGGATTCGCCCGACGCAGGTTTTTCCGGAAGCGACGAAAGCCAGGAGGAAAAATCTTCGAAAGCCTTTTCCTTCCAGTCATAGACAAGACTATATTTCCGGATTCTGTTTTCAATTTTTTTTCTTAAATAACCCACAGCCTTTATCATCCAGGGAAGCAGGAATTTTTCATCAAAAAGATTCCAGTTCTGTTTCATCCATGGATATATTCGATTTTGTTTCATCCATGTATATACCCGATTTTGTTTCATCCATGTACATACCCGATTTTGTTTCATCCATGTACATGCCCGATTTGGTTTCATCCATGTATATACCCGACTAAAAAAATTGATGACAGATGACGGAATACGGAAGATGGAAAAAAACATCCGTCCTCTGTCGTCTGTCGCATGTGGTACGTCGTCTGTCTTTTCATTCATTGTCAAACCCCAGTTCCTGAAACAGCCTTATGGCCAGATTCCTGTATTAATTCCCTTAGCCCGACCCGTCTTCTTTTTCTGGGTGCGGCCCTGGCCAGCGCATATAGCGCAGCATCAGTATCAATGTGTCTTTCAGGCGGCAAGTAGCGGGCCTCCATACGTTTGCGAATACCCTTGATGGCTTCGTAAGCAGAAGTAATCTCCCGAAACCGAACTGGATCCTTTTCAGGCGTATGGCATTTGACCTGCTCAAGGTAACGGGCTCGGATTTCTTCATCGGAGGCATCCGGCATTACCCCAAGTAGCATATAATGAATCAACATGATTTTCTTTCTGTCAAGAAATATATAGCTTATTTTTTGGGAATATTTCCAAACAAGATGATTTTCGCTTCTCTGGAAAGCTTTGAAGAATCAACAAATTTCATCATTTCACGTATTGTATCCAACATTTTCCGCATTGGAGGAATGGATCGGATATGATTCCTGATCTCCCGAATCTCTCCTTCAGGCAATCCCCTGACATCCAATTCATCCACTAATTCTTCGACACTGCTTGCTATTGCAAAGCGATCCTTATCGTTCACGCTAGGCTCATTGAGTATCTCATTGAGCATATCGAATACATCGTCATCATCTGTATCGTCGTCGTCGAAATCATCCGAATCGAAATCAGAAAAATGTATTCCTGGAAAAGGATCTTCCAGAACTCTAAAATCAAAGTGTTCCAGTGATGATTTTAAATGACCCGAAGCGTGTCTTGAAAGTTTTATGGAAAGCGCTTCCAGTTCATTTTTTATTGGACCATCAGCCATTTTGATTACATCTTTATAGCTCTCCGAACAATGTGGATCACCTGTCATGTACGTCAGCGTTATCAGAAAAAACCGCATCTGCGCCGCTTGTGTCTGATTTTTTTTTCTCAGGCGCGTTTTCAGCTCACTCGCCATAAACCCAAGTAAGTCGCGATGGAAAAGCAGCTCAAAGACAGGGATTAAATCCGCATCCTGAAGAACGCCAAAGATGTCAGATCTATTGCTCAGCAAGATAACTGCTATATTTTTTTGCGGAAGGACCTGCTTGCATTCTTTTGGAAAAGGGCCAAGAAGCGCGATGACATCTGTCGGTGTCAAATTGGATAGCCGACTGATTTCGAACTTCATTTTTTTTGTCAATGAGTTAACATGGTTGGATGTAAAGGGTTTTCCATGGGAAGTCATCTCCTCAATCAGCAGCCCCATCACGCGGATCTGGTCGAACGAACTCAACTGCGGAAAATCATTAAAGTTGATTTTCTCGACCTGGCCCGGATCTGCGAGCAAATCGAACAGAATCTTTTTTTCCACAATCAGGGATTTGATATTTTTACTGTTGAAGCCTTCGGCTTTTTCCAGGTCCGGAAGCACCAAATGGCGTTTTTTCCGCTGAAGATTTTTGCAGGCTGAAATCACCAGAGACAGCGCACGCCGATCTATCACCCGGTTGTCGTGCGGCGCGCGCTCAGCAGCTTCTCCCAGCACACGTTCAGCCTTCCTGAATGCATTGTTTTCGTAATACAGAGAGGCCAGCTCCAGACAGGGAAATGGGTCATCCAGAAATAAATCCGACATTTTAAGCAGGGCGATTTCGACTGCATCTTTGGCAGGTCGGGAGTCGCGTGGAATATCTACCAACAGTTCGTAAGCTTTTCGGTTCAGGGGATCCAGCCCAATGCTTCGGGTGACCAGATCCAAAACAACCTTGTCCGTATTTTTGTCATTCCTGGAAAAACCCATCATCTTGTTGAACGAACTGTGCAGATTAACTGATTGATGTCCAAGCTTTTCAGAATGCAGTATCTTGGCGACATATATCAGCACCATACCTGAAACCATGTTGCGATAATTTAAATCCGGAATCTCTTTTTCCAGCAAAGACAGATATTTTTCTGCTGATTGTTGTGGGCCGGATGAATCATCCAGATCAATCTTGGTCATAATCAGCAAGGCGTTATGCAAAGGAAGCTGGGATTTAATCATTCTCTGCAACTGTTCGTAGCTATACTTCATGTACTGGGATGAAAACGCCAATGTCTCCAAAACCTGCTGGGTGGCGAAAATCGGACTGTGCGGAAATATGGCCTTTGCAAAACTGGACATATTGAATGCCGCCTGCTTCAATTGCTTGTTTTTCAAACAATTCAGGATATCTGAAACCATTTTCTCAGGATTTGCCATACCTTCCCACAGGCAGCTTTGGGAATGAGGCTGGGAAAAATCATCGGATGAGACTTTGCCGCCAGCACCCTGTTTCAAGCTTTCAACATGAAAGGCCAGAGGGAAATCATCGGGTATTAGGGACAGTATCTGAATCATCTCGCTGTCATTTTCCTGATAAAACAGAACCATCGCCCTGCAAAAAAGCCGAATGGACGCAAACGGAGAAATGCGCGGAACGACCTTGAGCACCTGCAGTCCGCCTTCCCAATTTCCCTGATTCATGAGGGCTACAGCTTCTTTCGCCGACGCGGAATCCCTGCGAATCGGATGGGAAATTTCCAGAACACCCAATGGTTCCCAATCATCCGTCATTATTAAGCGATATGCTATGTGCTGGTCCATTTTTGCAGATGGAGAATGGCTTTTGGAAAAGCTTAAATACAGTTTTAGAGATTCAGCAACCGAAGCACGCGACACATAATGCAGTACATCCGCCTCAGTCAGTTGATCAGCGGCTGGCATCATTCCAAACGCCAGTTTCTTTACAGCGTCTGCTGCCGGAATCAGTCCCTTGGATCGAAGCTGAGCATCACGCAGCAGATATGCACGATAAAGGAGTTGGCGAATGGAAGCTGCATCACCGTTTTTCTTTTCGGCCAATTTAAGCGAATCAATGGCATCCCTGGCTTTTCCTTTTTCAAGAAAAGCTTTTCCCTGTTCAATACACTGATCAGCGGATATTTGCTGAAGCCTCTGCTGAATATCTTTTTGGCCTTTTTGGCTCTTTTTATTTTTTTTGCTCATAATTTGAATTGATTCAGCGTTATCTGTTTATTTTTTACCCGATATTCAGAGCATTGGCTTCATGACCATAAAACGACACCAATCACATCCATGTCAACAACTGGTGCCGAACGTCATGCCAGATGATGGATGTCAGATGACGGAAAAAACATCTGTCCCCTGTCTTTCAGCCTGAATCATCGGGAGAATTGACGAGATTCCCTCCTTATCATCATTTCATTTGTTCGTTCAAGAATAATATGACGGCTTTGTAAATTTGCAGCCTTCGGTCCGAACTTTCCTTATGCTCCATCCCTCAGCGAAAGGGGGGTTGGGGTGCGGCGATCCCAGAGGCGATTTGCCGCACATTTTTATCAGCCCAGGGTTGGGGTTCAAAATTGCAGATTATGACCGTTGACAGTGTAGTTGCTGGTCTTGCAGCACCGAAAAAATGCGGCTTCGGGGGATTGAACCTTCTCTCAGAAGGACAGGAGGGTTTTCGCTTACATCCAGGATGGTAGAGCCTGCGCCGCCTTTAAGTGGTCCGGCATCCAGTATCAAATCGACCGCCGCTACAACTGCAGGATCAATGTTCGCGATTTGCGAACAACCGACTTGGCCGGAGATATTGGCGCTGGTTGCCGTGATGGGTCTTCCGGCTGCTCGAACCAGGAGACGGGCTATCGGATAAACCGGAAGCCGAATGCCAATTTTTCCGGTTCCGGCAGTCAGGCCTGGGAGAATGGCGTTGCCGGCCCTGAATACCAGAGTGAGTTTTCCGGGCCAGAACGCAGTCATGATCCGCCATGCAGTCAAAGGAATATCACAGACCAGGTTTTGGATGTCCAGAAGATTCGGAACCAGAATCAGAATGGGTTTGTCAAGCGGTCGCTGCTTGATGGCAAACACCTTTTCAAGAGCTGCGGGATTGGAAGCATCCGCCGCAAGTCCGTAAAGACTGGTCGTTGGAAAGACCACAACCCCGCCGCTGCAAACAATCCGCGCTGCCTCCAGGATGGCATCCGCACAAGGCTGTCTGGGATATACCTTACGAATCTTATCTTCGGGATTCAATTTTTTTGGCTTTTTCTTCCACTCCGGATGCCATTTCTGCCTTGTATGATTCCAAAAGTTCGCCAAGACGGGAATCGGAAATGGCTAATATCTGAACCGCCAGAATACCGGCGTTCTTTGCTCCTGGCTTACCGATGGATACGGTTGCAACCGGAATGCCCGGAGGCATCTGAACCATTGACAGCAGGGAATCAAAGCCTAAAAGACATGATGAGTCAATGGGAACCCCGATAACCGGAAGCGTTGTATGAGCTGCCATGACCCCCGCAAGATGCGCAGCATGACCGGCACCCGCGATAATGACCTTGATGCCGCGTTTGATCGCCGATCCAGCAAATTCGGCTGCTCTTGCTGGGCTTCGATGTGCAGAGGCGACCGTCATTTCGTAAGGTACGCCGAATTTATTCAGGATGAGCGCAGTCTCTTCCATAACGCCAATATCCGAGTCGCTGCCCATGACGATTCCAACCAGGGGAGCGGTTTCAAGCCTTCTGAGAGCTTTTTGTCCGATGTCCCTGCGATATTGCACACCTTCCCAAGTGATTTTGGAAACCGCATGATAGGCCGTTGCAATGGCTTCCTTGACCGAATCACCCAGCGCCGTAACGCCGAGTACCCTTCCACCGTTGGTAACTATGGATCCGATCGTTCCGTTCACAAAAGATGTTCCTGCGTGAAACACGATGACATTCTTCAGCTTTCGTACATCTTCAAGTCCAAAAATCGGAATGCCTTTTGAATAAGAGCCTGGATAGCCGCCGGAAGCCATGACCACGCATACCGAAGCCCGCTCATCAATATCAAGCTTGCATTTGTCGAGCCTGCCATCGATAACTGCTTCCATAATATCTACAATGTCGTTTTTCAGACGGATCAACAGGGGCTGGGCTTCAGGATCGCCAAACCGGGCATTGAATTCCAAAACTTTGATCTTGTCGTTATCGATCATCAAACCGGCGTAAAGCACTCCCTTGTATGGATGCCCCTCGGCCGCCATGGCATTCACGGTCGGGATCATAACCTCTTCCATGATTCTTCGGTGAAGATATTCATCCACCACAGGAGCCGGAGAATAGGCGCCCATGCCACCGGTATTCGGGCCTTCATCATTATCGAAAACCGCTTTATGATCCTGGGAAGACGGCAGAGCCAGAACGGTTTTACCATCGGTAAACGCCAGAAATGAAGCTTCTTCACCGATCAGGAATTCTTCGACAATCACCTTTTTCCCGGCTTCGCCAAAAGCCATATCCAGCATGATGAGCTTAAGAGCATCAAGCCCCTCATCCACGGTCTGACAGATCAAAACTCCTTTCCCGGCAGCCAGACCATCGGCCTTGACAACAACTGGAAAAGCTGCTTTCCTGATATATGCCTCAGCTTTTTCATGCCTGGTAAAAGACTTGCTTTCGGCTGTCGGGATTCCGTATTGATTCATCAGGGATTTTGCAAAGGATTTGCTGTATTCAATTTCAGCGGCTTTGCGCGTCGCCCCAAATATTTTAAACCCTTTTTTCTGAAAGATATCCACGATACCCAAAGAAAGCGGGGTTTCCGGACCCACAACTGTTAAATTGATGGCTTCTTTTTTGACGAACTGAATCAGCTTTTCAATTTCCACCGCTTCGATGGGAACACAGGTAGCCAGATCTGCAATACCGGCATTTCCCGGTGCGCAGAATATTTTTTTGACGCGCCGACTTTGTGAAATTTTCCAAACCAGGGCGTGTTCCCTGCCCCCAGAGCCAATGACCAGAATTTTCACGGATTATCCCTCCTTTGATGCAAATCGTTTTTCCCTGTTACACCCACGATGTTTATATCGAACGAAAACTATCACATATCCAATCTTGTCTGCAATTAAAAAGTTTTATGTTTCCGTAGAGCCAGTATCTTGCTGGCTGAATTGATGAGCCCAAATGGCCTTAATCATCATTTCAGTCACTGCTATGGATAGCGATCCCCCCCTTTTCAAATCCCCCTTAATCCCCCTTTTCTAAAGGGGGAAATCAGTCAGAATGATCTGGATGGAACGACTATCAAGGCCGCCTAAATATATAAAACTGGTGGCCTGAAAATAAAAGATACACTCAGAAAGTGTCTACAAGAAAATGAAGGATGCCCTCATTTTTTACCTGACACTTGCCCCCGTGCGACAGATGTTGGATTATAAT
>CAIMCT010000320.1 GCA_903839535.1 uncultured Desulfobacteraceae bacterium | reverse complement strand
GGGAGAGGGAGCATAAGGAAATTGCAGATTATGCCCGTTCGCAGTGTAGCATTGCAGTTTCAAGTTTCTGATGAGCATTATTCGAGCTTCCAGTATTCCAGCAGGTTCTGGAAAGGCTCCGATGAAATCGCGCCCGGCTCAGTGAAAGGAAAATTGTAAACAACAAGCAGGCAATAAACAAGGGCGACAAAAGCCCCGAACATTCCTATCATAAAGGCATGGTGTTTGAAGCACGGGATATCGAAAAAACAGAGAAAAAGCAGATAGAGTATGGTCCCTCCAACAAGCGTAATCCACATGGAGGGGGTAAGATTAGGCCTGCCTCCGGTAATCCGGTCATGACGCAGTCCTCTGTATTCATTGACAATTCGTAGCGTTTCATGGTGCAGAGCCATTTCTCTGTTGTTGCTGGGATAAAAGGAAAGAATCACAGCGTTAATGTGCGTGATGAGTTTATGGGCGGTTTCATCCTGCTGGGCGTGGGCTTGTTTCGGCCATTCATCCTTGATGACATGTTGGACATACTGCCTGATGAGTTCATGTATTTCCGTGCGGAAAGGCTCAGGGTATGCGCCCATGTTTCGGTAAACATTATGCAGGGAATTGGCCTCTTTTAGCACCCCATCATCCACCCTGTCGTAATTCTGCCATGTCGCGACAGCCACAAAGGCCAGGATAAGGGCAAACATCACGCCTATGGCGCTGGCGAATATCTGGCCGTAATCCGTAGCTTCATTGAAGAGTAGCGATTTGCAGAATCTCTGCACAAGGTACAGGCAGGCAAGGGAAATGGTCACGAAGACAACAACAAAAAGGATGGCGGCGGAAAGTGGCGAAAAATGAAACACGAATTCGATCATTTCGATCATAATGATTTCTTTCTTTTGTATTTATCACTCAACAACCAACGAAAAGCGGAAAAGCCGAGGAACGGAAGAGCGTATCTTCCCAACTTCCTAACTTCCTAACTTCCTAACTTCAGGCTCAAGGTGCGTATGTCAGAATGGATTGCCGTAATCATACTCGGAATCATCGAGGGAATCACCGAATTTCTGCCGATTTCATCGACAGCCCACTTGCTCATCGCTGAGCACTGGCTGCCCCGCCAGAGTGATCTCTTCAATATTGTTATTCAAAGCGGGGCGGTAATTGCTGTTCTGCCGCTCTTTCCTCAGCGCCTGCAACAATTCGCCTTTCAGTGGCGGCAAAAGTCCACCCAGGATTATGCGTTCAAGATTTTGACCGCATTCTTCATCACCGGCATCGGCGGTCTCCTGTTAAACAAGGCTGGGTTCAAGCTGCCGGAAGAACTGTGGCCGGTTGCCTGGGCGATGCTATTGGGCGGAATTGGTTTTTTACTCATTGAGAAATGGCTTGATGGAAAAAGATCGAAGGGCTCGGTTACCTGGTCAGTGGCCGTGCTTGTGGGCATCTGCCAGTTGGTGGCCGCAGTTTTCCCAGGCTCATCCCGTTCAGGCGTAACAATCCTGCTGATGCTGATGATGGGTTTGAGCCGTCCAATTGCCACAGAGTTTTCATTTCTTGTCGGCATTCCGACTATGCTGGCTGCCGGCGGACTCAAGATTTTTCAAGCGCTACACCAATTGCAGCCAGGAACTTCTCATGAAAACTGGGGCCTGGTGCTGCTTGGATGTATTGTGTCCGCATTGGTGTCGTTCATTACGGTCAAGTGGCTGCTGAACTATATTCAAACGCACACATTCATCGTCTTTGGTTGGTATCGCATTGTGCTTGCAGCAGCGATTTTCTGTCTGCTTCTGCTGTCCTGATGGAGCCGCCGAAACGATTCCAAATGGATTTACCGTGAATATACAATAGGAGCGCGAACATCATGCCTGCCAAATTGCGGGCAGGCCCAAAATATCTTCTGGCCGCGCTCACACGCCAAAAGATATTCTGGTTCATTGGTGGGGATGAATCGCTCGCTGATTCATGACCATTATACTGCGAACGGTCATAATCTTCCGCCGTGGAGCTGGCATCCTGCCGGCTGCTGCAGCCAGCAGGATGCCGGCTCTACCTGCGCTTTCTCATTAGCGCCCTCCCCCACCTGGGATACGATATGGATCATGGAGTCCATCCCAAGGTCGATTATCACCCGGGTCAACGGGAGCAAAACTCAAGCATCCGCTTATTCCCATCACCATCGCCAAAACCATACAAACAATCATCTTTTTCATATCATTCATTCTCCTTTCCCCAACTCTTACCATGAGAAATTCAAAGTCCTTTATGCCACATTTTTTAATGGGCGGCAATAAAATCTACAACCAGACACAAGGTTAAAATCTTTTTCCTAATATACAAGCCATTGTTAAGTTCTGCATGGCGCCAAACCTGATGTAAGTGTCTTAAACGATCCTATTCATTGTTCTTAAAAAAGAAAGACCGCACCGCCGTTTGCGCCAATTGAACATCGTGATGTGCGGCATCAGAAACCGTTGTGAGTTTCCAATTAAAAATCATGCTCAGCCGGGATGCTTCATTTTTCGCCCGATCGTAGAAATTATTTCCCCGCTCGAAACGGTTATTGCCCTGCGACAATGCTTCAGGCGATCTGGCAAGATGCGAGTCGTCCTCATTTACATCCTTCTCGCCAAGAAGCAGGATGAAATTCCTTTTAAATGCAGACCTGAGGTCTTCAGGAGTCATACCTGAGTTTCTGATTCCATAAGGATATTTTTCCGAAAAACTCGCCATTGCATATACGCCTGGATTTGCTGCAATGGCCATTCGAATGCGAGCATCCGTTTTGAATAGAATCATCCGCTGAACAAACTGTCCGCCGGCGGAATGGCCATAGATGTCATACATCGGGCTCTGGTTATGTGTTTCCGTCTTAATGTAATCAAATAAATGCTCAATTACCGTGAAAGCGGTATCGTTTTCAGGAATGGGATTTTCCATCTTATCAAAAAGGTTGCCTTCGTTGTATTCTCTTTTACCGGGATAATACTTACGAGAGAATTCAGGCGCAACAAGCAGAAAGCCGCAGCGTTCGGCATATTGAATCCATTCATCGCGATAACGCTGTGCGTCCCGTTTTACACCATGCATCACAAATAACACCGGCTTATCAATAGAAAATCCAGATGGTTGATAATACCATACGGTAATTGGTTTATCAGGATTGCCATGCCTGTCTGTAAATGTAAAGTTACCTGCCCCATGATGAACTTGCTTGCCACCCGGACTGTGCTGAGCAGAGACACAGGAAAGCGCTGTCAGAGCCAGGATAATAACTGCCAATTGTCGTTTCATCGGGACACTTTTTGTGACATGAATCACCCGTGCATTCACCCCCAGACTTGAAAGTGATTATTTTCATCATCGGAAATGGGGGATTTGGGGGGCCAAAGGATATTTTGGTCCAGCGGGACAGCCATCCGCCGAGAGATATTTTTTCCCTCCTGTGGAATGGGAATGGTTCCGTTTTCGATCTGGCACCGAATTTCCTGAATACCCGCCAGGCTAAATCGCAGGATATGATCCGCCAGAACCGCTAAATCAGCATCCATATCCTGAAATGGGAGTTTGGAAAGTTTCTTTCCTTCCGGAGATTTCTTTCGACGCTGTTCCCGAATGATCAGATCGAAGCATTGGGCGCGAATGCTCATCTGGCAAAGCTGTACCTGCAGATCGGACGCTTTTTCGCCCAGAAGCTCTCGCATCAGGACAAACAAGCCGCGCCGAATCGGCTCGATGGACTCCTGCATGACATCAACCAAAAGACCCGTCTGGTTGACCACCTCTTTGTACATTATGTCGAATTCATAGCTTTGCGGGTCGGCAATTCGCTGAAGAATTGACTGAATTCGCCCACGAAGACGCTCTTCGGGCGACGCGCCTGGCGGCACCCGCCCATCAGCGGGGTAAATCTCCAGCGAGCGCTGAAACGCCTGGCGCCATGCCTCGGCATACAGGTTTGCTTTGTCCCGGAAGTAGTAATTCGCAGCGGCGATGTTTGCGCCTGCCCGTTCGCAAATATCCGCAATCGTAGCATCCCGGTATCCCTTTTCCGCAAACACCTCACAGGCGCTTTGCAACAGCCGGGTCTGCGTATCGAGATCGGATTTCTTTTTATTTTTCATTGAAGACTCCAGACAATAAAACGTACAATTAAAACAACGATTTTAATTATACGTTTTATTGTCTGGCTTTGTCAAGATGAAAAAACTCTTTTTACACGGTAATCAGGACATGTTTTTCATTTCAGGGATCAAAGTGGCAACCACGCCAACCTCAGCACAGAGCCGCTTTATTTCCAGTTCGACGATTTCAGGCTGTCCGCAAGTCAAGGTTTAGATCGAAACCAAGATTCCATGTTTGTTAGCGGGTCAGCAGTTTTTTAATAGCTGTTTTAATCATTTTGTGGATACGCTAATTCTATGCCGCGTTCCTTGAAAACCCTTTCTATTTCGTACCTGATTTCTGATCCTACCATGTCTCTTGAAAGTACTACATTCATGATCCAGAACCGAAGATGAAAAATAAGCGCATTGTCTCCAAAATCGTTGAATATGACGTAAGGGTGCGGCTCTGCCAATACATTAGTATTTGAAAGCGCGCACTGCATGAGTAAATGTTTTGTGAGGGCTGTATCGGAGCCATAAGCAACACCCACGACAACCTCCGCTCTTCCTCGCGGGTCTTTATGGGTCCAGTTGACGATCTTTTTTAAAATCAGATCAGCGTTCGGCAGGAATATTGTGGAGTCCTCATTGGTCTGGACCACGGTGCTCCGTATATCAATCCTTGTTACTCTTCCACGTACGTCATCAATCTGGATGTGGTCGCCGGGGTGTACTGATCGTCCAAAAAGCAGCATCAAGCCGCCTACAAAATTTTTGATCAAATCTTGAAGGGCAAAACCGATGCCAACCGATAACCCCCCTGCAATAAAAGTCAGATTATTGATGCCAACCCCCAGAAAGTTTAAAGAGGCAATTACATAACAAGACCATATCATGTAAGACGACAGGGTTTGCAGAGATTTAATGACACCTTCTTCGATATTTTCCCAGCGCATTCTTAGAAAATTTATTGCAGTGCGGAAAAGGGCAACCAAAGAACGGGCCAGAAAGAATAATGCGACAAGGGTCAAAACTGTTATAATCCGAAATTTGATCATGCCCCAGTCAATTTCCGATTGAACGATATTGTGTAAAAGCGGCATTCCTCCCAAATATATCGTAGCCCATACTATCATCAGGGTCAAAAGTCCGATAAAGATAAGTGGTAAAACCATATTGGTTAATAGAATCAATACTGCGGACTGATGCCTGCCGGAGTGTGTGATTTTCCAAAAGTGTTTGCTCAATCCTGATCCAAGCTCGATGTTTAAAACGATCATAAACCAGAGTGCAGAGATGAGCATGGAAAGGCTTCCCCAACCGAGTAAGGCTATCAATGCAAGTATTACCAACAGGGCTGCTGAAAAAATGGACAGTTTTCGTTCCGGATCAAGGGTTATATGTTTCTTTAAAAAGTAGTAATATATGCTGAACAAAAGAAACATGACTGTGAACACCGGGGTAATTGTGACAATAGGTACACGCAATATTTGCACAATTATTCCTGTGACAAAGATAACCCACAAAGGCCAGAGGATATTATGGAGAGTGTGATGAGTTTCAGCGAGAGATGTTTTACGCAAATTCCAGGCAAGGGACACTGCACCGCCGGAAATGAAAATATCCCCAAATGACTGATATGATCCGAACTTAAAATGTTCGGAAGTTATTGTATAGATGATGACAGAGAGACCGAGAGTCGTCCAGATACAGCATGGGAAATAATGCCTGACCGGATGGCTGCTGTCTGGCAGTTTTTTGCCAAACTTTTTAAGGAAAAAATAGCAGGCAAGAGATGCCAAGAGCCAAGATGATGTAATCTTGAAGAAAAAATCCTTAAATGAGCTTTTTTGCTCTTCAGACGGTATTAATCCGTAAAGAGGTGCTAATTTCAGCCACACTTTCCCTGCAAAATAAGCCATTTCCCATGCGTATAAAGTGAAAAAATGTTTGGGTATTGGTTCAAAAAAATAGGTTTTCCATAAAACACCAAGCTCCTTCTCAACAGATGATCGCCTTTGTTCCAGTCTAAAGAGAAAATCCTCTGTATAGGGAAGAGCAGCGAGAAGCTGTTTTACCGCAATTGTAGTGGTTGACAGCTTGTTCATATCTTCGATATACTCTCTGATAATCCGGGCTGAGTCGGACAGTGATTTATCTTCGGCTAATTTGCTGTACTCTTCCTTTCTTACCTGTGTTTCTTCTTCAAATAAGTCAACAAGCTTTATCTGTTCATTTATGGGGTTGATGTCGCTGTAAACATTTTCTTTCAGGGCATCAAGCTTTTGAAGCGTATCACGACATTCAACAGGGGTTTTATCCGATATGCCATGGACAAGGAGCAATCGCCTCAGCTCGCGGTTAAACTCCATGTACTTTTCCTGGGCTTTTTCAGCTTCTTCAGGCTGCTTGGCAATGAACTTTTCAAACAGAAGCTGCTGGTCCCTGATCGCCGTTTGCTCACGGGTTATCATATCCTTCCATACTGAATCCTTTTCCTGGGCCAATACATAGGAATGGAAAATGAACAAGTCTGACAGTACGAAGAGCAGCACGAGAACTATTTGTGTAAAGTGTGAATATTTCAAGGATTTACGATTCATGTAAATCCTATTTTCTGCAACAACGTATATTGTAAGCTTAAAATTGGCATGATTGACGCTCCTGGAATTTCTTTAATTATCTGTTGTTTCAACTAACATATCAAATTTCTTTTGTCAAAGCTCGCTTTTTTGAAAGGCCATGATTTTTCAATTTGCCTGGACTGCCGATGTTGGCGGATAAAGCAGGCGGAATCAAAATCCGTCATTCAGGCCTGCTGGTATCCCAGATACAGAACAAAAAAACTTGACAGAGCATCTTTTTGTACCTACAAATGAGCCGTGGAAATCGTCTGGGATCACGATAAAGCTGCTGCAAACACTAATATGCCTCATCATCCGGTATTATGCCAGCAGTGAAGCTACGCCCTACATCACAGGGACGCTGCTGTTCATCCGAAAGGTGAAAGGACATATCGGGCTGATCAGAGGTCTGGACAGAATAATGGATTGATGAATTGAATATGCGAATTGGATTCTTTGATTCGGGCATTGGCGGCTTGAGTGTTCTGTATGAGGCGCTTCGCCAATTGCCTTGTGAGGATTATCTTTACTATGCGGACGATGCCAATGTTCCTTATGGCAATAAGTCCAAGGAAGAGATCCGGAGCTGTGTTTTTAAGGCTGTGGACTTTCTGGCCAAAATGGATATCAAGGCTCTTGTCGTTGCGTGCAACACAGCAACCAGCGTCGCTATTCAGGATATTCGCCAAAAATACGGATTTCCGATCATCGGCATGGAACCGGCTGTGAAACCGGCTGTGAAATCCGTTGACGGCAAACGGGTTCTGGTATTTGCAACTCCTTTGACACTGTGTGAATCAAAATTCATCTGCCTTCTGAGCCAGGTCGATATACACAATACGGTAGATTTTCTCCCCCTGCAGGAGCTGGTTACCTTTGCGGAAGCCTATCAGTTCGACAGGGCCGTCATCATGTCATATCTCAATGGATGTTTGAAAGATTATGACTTGAACCAATACGGTGCAGTGGTTCTCGGGTGTACTCATTTCCCTTTTTTTAAGAACCATATTCGAGCATTCTTTCCAAAAGGTACGGTCATTGTCGATGGAAACAGAGGAACGGTTCAAAATCTGAAAAACATGCTGACATACATGGGGAAGCTACATGAAGGTCACGGTCATGTGGAGTACTACAGATCAGGCCATAGGGTTATAGATGATCACACGATGGAACGTTATATGCAACTGCTGAAAAAGATCGACCTGTGCGGTTAGAAATCACACGTCTATCCAGGCTATCAGAATGAGAGAGTCGTTTAATCAGTACCAAATGAGCCAATTGCAAAACTAGCCAACATGATATGAAAATCGAAGAAAATCAGAGAAAACACAAGAAACAAATGGGGTTTTGCAATTACCTCAAATGAATGGGAAATTTTCAACGTTTTATTTGTGTGTTTCGGAGAATATTCGTTATGTCTTTAACGGAAAAAACAATGGTTACACGTTTCAAGGTATCTTTCTTAAATTCGATCACCCCGTATATGAAAATGGATACTTCCCCCTTTGGAAAAGGGGGAACGAGGGGGATTTTTCAGGTGGATAGCCTCCTAAATCCCCCCTGGCCCCCCTTTTCAAAGGGGTGAATCGTTATCCATAGCAGTTGAAATGATGATCAAAGCCATTTGGGCTCATCAAAAAAAGTGTCAACTACTTTTGTGATAATATGAAGGATGCCACAGATTCTTTTCATTTCTCCAGTTTGAGCATTTTTTTCTTGACATCAAGTCACAATATAACTACATCATAGCTACAATGTAATCAAGAATGCCGCCAAACCTTTGATATCTGGGTTGATGAACGAATTGACTTCCCATGCCAATTGGCCACGGCAGAGGCATCCTGGCGTGTTTGGTTCAATTCAATAAAAAGGAGGGTCATAATGTGTTGAAAAAAACAGCCAATTGACCTACATGTGGATCAAAATTTTGACCCGAAATGTGACCGAACCAAAGAAACATAAAAGATTTAGGAGGACGATTTGAAAATTCTCACAACCTTAAAAAAAGTAGTTGATGTGGAATTGAACATTAAAGTGAAGAATGGCGCCATTGTTGAAGAAGGGCTACAGTATGTCATGAATGCCTGGGACGAAAATGCGGTGGAAGCCTCTGTTCAACTTAAGGAAAATAAGGGTGCTGAAACAACTTTGATCAGCATCGGTGGTGGAGACAATACCGACATTATCCGTAAAGCATACGCCATGGGTATTGAAAACGGGATTCATATTGATGATCCGGCGCTGACCAAGGCGGATTCGTTTGTTTACGCCAGGATTTTGCAAAAAGTTTACGAAAAGGGAAAATACGATCTTGTTATCACCGGCAAACAGGCCCAGGATACGGATAATGGTCAAACCGGAATCATATTGGCGCAGTACCTGGGATTACCTTGTGTCAGTAATGTGATCTCCATCGAAGTAATGGACGAACAGCACATCAAGGTATCCCGTTTGGGTGATGTCGGAACAGAAATCGTTGAACTGGAATTACCCGCTGTGGTCACGGTTAGCGACAGTATTAATCAACCTCGATTGCCAGTATTACGCGGCATCATGATGGCGAAGAAAAAAACCATCAAGGTAATGGATCTGGCGACGCTTGGTACTTCGAAGGATGAAGTCGGAGGCGCCGCTCCAAAATCGGAAATTGTTGAATTTATAGCACCGGAAGCGCGCAAGGGCGGGCAAAAATTTGAAGGCGATGTCGCCGAAATTACCGCCCGGGTCGTCGATCTTTTGGCCAATGAAGCAAAGGTGTTTTAACGAATAAAAAATATCATTTATTGTCATCATTGGACACTAACCGAATTCACACAAGGAAAACAATATTATGGCTAAAGTACTCGTAATTGCAGAAATCAAACAAGGTGTACTAAAAGGTAGCACAGCCCAACTTCTATCAAAAGCCAAAGCTATCGGGGCGGAAACCGCAGTGGTTGCGATTGGCAGTAATATCGAACTGTTAATACCGAACCTGGTAAATGCTGGTTCAGATACTCAATATATCGCTGATGATCCAGGGCTGGAGCTGTTTTCAGCCGGTCCATACTCATCCTGTGTCGTTGACGCAGCCAAACAATTTGGCGCTGATATGATTTGGTTCGGTTTTTCTGAAAGCGGCAAAACAGTCGCCCCGAGGGTTGCGGCCCAGCTTAGTGCCGCATGTGCTACCGACATTACCGATGTGATGTTTAAAGGAGATCAAATCGAAGTAATAAGGCCCGCTATAGCAAATAAAGTGATGCAGCGTGTTAAAGTTAATACCAAACAACTGGTTGCAGTTGTCAGGGCTGGTGCGTTTGATGCGACGGAAGGAATCTCGGGAACCAAAAACGTAGTCAAACTTTCCTCTCCGGCGCCAGATTTAAAGGCTGTGATCAGGCAAATAATATCCGAGGCAAGCGGCGACATTGATCTTGCGGATGCCAACATCGTCATCTCGGTGGGGCGCGGCGCCAAGGATCAAGCTGGCGTTGATCTTGTAAAAGAACTGGCCAACGATCTGGAAGCGGGTTTTGGCTCTTCCCGTGCTATGGTGGATGGTGGTTTCATGCCACACTACAAGCAAGTCGGGCAAACCGGTAAAATCGTGGCGCCTACCCTTTATATAGCAATCGGTATCTCCGGAGCCATTCAGCACGTCGCAGGAATGAAAGGCTCAAAAGTGATTTTGGCCGTTAATAAAGACCCGGAAGCGCCCATTTTTAATGTGTCCGACTATGGTATCGTCGGAGACCTCTTTGAGGTGGTTCCGATTCTCCGCGCAGAGATTAAAAAAATTAGAAGTTAGACCGCTAAAACTAATTTCGATCAATGCATGTACCTGTTTTTGCATGAACATGCATTGATAATGAAAATATTTGTCCAGCATAAGAATGCCTCTCGCGCTATCAGCATTCGGTATTCTCCTGGTTTAAAAATGCTTAACTTTTTTGATGAGGCAATGCAACTATGAATCCCCTATTGATGTTTCTTCTACTCACTGTCGGTCTGACGGTTTTCGGTCGAACGATGTTTCACAAAATTCAATTGTTAAGGGCGCTCGAACCCACAGATAGAGCCAATCATCTGAAGGAACGACTGATGAATATGGTGGTTCTTGCCATCGGCCAGAAACGCCTGATCGGAAGATCAAAAGAAAGAGGCTCGGGTATTATACATGCGTTCATTTTTTGGGGATTCTGTGTCTTATTGATTCGCAGCTTAACCTTATATGGAGAGGGATTTCAAGAAGGATATTCGCTCCCTTTTTTTGGTGGCGACCATTTAATCGGTTATCTCTATGTCGCCTTGAAAGATATTATGGAAGGGATCGTTTTATTGATGATCATCTTCGCATTTTTTCGCCGGGCCGTTCTAAAACCGGAACGACTGCACAATACCTTCAAAGCCTACCTGGTATTGGCGATGATTGGTATTTTGATGGTGTCCGACCTACTGTACGACGGCGCTCGGTACAATATTATTCAATTATTTAATAACCCTGGAAGTATTCATTACTTCAATAATCCGCAATATGGTTCCGAATTTCTTTGGACACCGATATCGGTGGGATCGGCCACCCTGACTTCTGGATTTAGTGCGGACACCAACATCACCATCCTGACCATCATGTTTTGGCTTCACATCAGTACGCAGTTGTTATTTTTGAATCTTCTCCCGTTTGGAAAACATTTTCATGTGATCACCGCACTTCCCAACGTTTTTCTGAAAAGCCTGGACTATCCTCATGAAAAACCTGAACTGCTGGATCTGGAAGACGAAACCGCCTGGGCGGAGGAATCCCTTGGCATCAACCATATCCATCAACTCAATTGGAAACAGGGACTGGACCTTTACACCTGCACCGAATGTGGACGATGCAAGGAAGTCTGCCCTGCATATACCACCGACAAACCACTAAATTTACATGACTTCAACGACAAACTAAAAATTGAGCTTCTGGAAAACGCAGATAATATCATTAAAAAGGCAAAGTTATTAGCAACAATCAGGCAAAGCGAAGATACCGGGCAAATTGAAAAAAACAGGGAGGAGCGCACTGCTCTCAACAGCGAAAAGAAATTAATTGGTGAGGTAATCGCAGAAGACACGCTTTGGGCATGTACGACTTGCCGCGCCTGTGAAGAAGTTTGTCCTGTGACTATTGAACATGTCCCCCGGATCATCGCCATGAGACAGGGGCAAACTTTGATGGCGGAAGCTTATCCAAAGGAGCTGAACACTGCCATGAAAGGAATCGAACGTAACGGCAATCCTTGGGGAATCGGTTATGATAAACGAGCCGATTGGGCGGTAGGGCTGGACATCAAAATGATGGCGGACGACTCAAACGTCGATTATCTTCTTTGGGTTGGATGCGCCGGTTCATTCGATGACAGGTCTAAAAAAGTATCGAAAAGCTTAGTTGGAATTCTGCAAAAAGCAGGTATCAGTTTCGCAATCCTGGGTGTGGAAGAAAAATGTACCGGCGATTTTGCCAGAAAAGTTGGAAATGAAATGCTGTTCCAGATGATGGCTAAGGAAAACATCGAAACGCTTAACAACTATAAAGTCAAAAAAATAATCACGGCGTGTCCGCATTGTCTAAATACGCTTAAACATGACTATCCTCAATTGGGAGGAAATTACGAGGTTATTCATCATACCGAGTTCATTGATCAACTCGTCAAAGCGGGTAAAATCAAATTGAAGCAATCGCTGGCGGGTGCCTTGACATATCATGATCCCTGTTACCTGGGGCGATATAACAACATTTACGATGAGCCCAGATCGATTCTGCAATCCGTTTCCAACGGCGTATTCAAGGAACTCGGACGACATGGCCGGGAAAGCTTTTGTTGCGGCGCTGGCGGGGGAAGAATGTGGATGGAAGAGACCATCGGCAAAAGAATCTATCTGGAGCGTTCGGAGGAAATTGTTGGTCTGAAAATCAAAAACGTGGCTGTGGGTTGTCCCTTCTGCCTGACGATGATCGAAGACGGGATGAAGGAGTTGGGCAAGGAAGAGCAGATCAAGACAATGGACATCGCTGAAATAGTGGAAAAAAATATGGTGTAACATAACCATTCGAAACAATAGCAACCGTGAAGAACCCATTTGTCCTTACCGTGAAAAACTTTTAGCTTTGAAATCAATCCGAAGTGGAGAGGACCGAAAAATTCCGAATGACAAGTTATAGCGTTATCCGTTGTGAAAAAGGGCTTTGCCGGAACAGCGATCATGAGCTGATTCAGGAAGAGCCCCTTTTAATCCGTGTTGAGGGCAAACCTTATGCAGTTGTCATGCGAACCCCTGGTGAAGAGATACCCCACGCCGCGGGGTTCTGTCTTGGTGAAGGGCTTGTGGACAACTTTAATGATTTTGCAACCATAGGATTCTGCCGGGATATTGACCCGAATGTCGTGGAAGTCAGGCTCAAACTCGAAAGGCAGCAAAAAGTCAGGAATATCCTGGAGCGAAGGGGCTTTGTCAGTCAGACAAGCTGCGGCATTTGCGGCAAAGAGATGATTAAGGACCTTTATCAGATACTGATACCGGCGGAAGACAATTTTCAGATCGACATGGATAAGATTCTTGCGTGTATTGACAAGCTGGCAGAGAACCAGGTCTATTATAACAGTACGCGAGGGTCCCATGCCGCCTTGCTTCTGGATGCGCGGCTTGACAAATTGTCTTTCGCCGAAGACGTCGGCCGGCATAACGCCCTGGACAAGGCAATTGGGAAACTTTTACTATGTGGTAATTTAAAAGATGCCGTAATGTTGGTACTCTCTTCCAGGATCAGTTATGAACTGGTGCAAAAGGCCGCCAGAGCCCGCCTGCCCATGATTGCCGGGATGTCTCGTCCTACATCGCTTGCCATTGAAATGGGGCAATCCCTGAATATGACTCTGGTCTGCGCAAAGGAATCTGAATTGATACTTTTTTGTGGTGAAAAACGAATAATAAGAAATCAAATATGAGATATGCGCTTTCGGACTTATACTCCGTTTTTTCTTGACGTAATTAAAGTTTGCCCATATAGTTATATTGTAGCTGAATTGTGATTATAATGTAACTTTCAAAATTTTGGGAAAAATCAGCATTATAAAACAGAATCAAATAGTTGGCCATGTTATCAATGATCAGAGCCAAACATGCCTTCGTTTATTGAACCATTTATCTTGATACGACACTTTGCAAGTGTTCCATAAATGCTCTTTTTTCTTGACACATAGTTATGATGTGGCTATATCGTAACCATATTGTAATGGGAGTTCTGTTTTAAATGCTTAATATTTCCAGAAATTATGTCCTTTAATTTGCTGGGAAAAATAATGTCAGCAAGTTAAGCAATTTCAACCTTCACCTGACGGGTGAAAGCCGTTTTAAGTTAAGTGCCTGCAACCCATGATTAATCAAAAAGCATGCCACGGATGCAGGTAATATAGAAGGAGAAAAAATGAGGTACGCAGAGACAGGGTTTAATTTAGAAATCGATCTAACCCGCGGAAACATTGAGAGGGTAGCAACCGATCCAAAAGACACCGAACTTTATCTGGGGGGTCTGGGTACGAATGCCAAGATAATATGGGACAGGGTTCCCCCTGAGGTTGAGCCCTTTTCTCCAGACAATCTACTCATATTCGGTGCCGGTCTTTTATGTGGCACCCCTGCCACGGGTTGTAATCGTACCATTGTCACCACCATTTCTCCTCAAACCAAATTAATGGCGTTTTCAATGATGGGGGGTTTTTTTGCTCCGGAATTGAAGTATGCCGGTTATGACAAAGTGATCTTTCGTGGCAAATCTCCTGATCTGGTGTATCTGTGGATAAACAATGACAAAGTGGAAATACGGGATGCCTCCCATTTGAAGGGTAAAGGCGCTGTTGAAACCGCGGAAATTATTAAAAAGGAGTTGAAGGAGCCGAAAGCCCAGGTGGCGGCTATCGGTTTAGCCGGTGAAAACAGGGTCTTTTTTGCGTCCGTCGAGCAGGGCAGATCCAGTGCGAGCCGTGGAGGAATGGGCGCAGTTATGGGCGACAAAGGGTTAAAAGCGATTGTTGTTCGCGGAACAAAAGACATTAATCTTGCCCGCCCTGCTGAATTCATGGAACTTTGCAACGATGTAATGGAATATATAAAATTCCGGAATGACAATCCGATTCCGGGGGTCATGCCCATTTTGGCCGGACTTGGATCACCACAAGAGATGAAAGTCCACGATGAGAAGTGGCACACCGAAAATTTCATGTGGGGAAATTCCCGCACCCGCAGAAAGGATTTCTGGAACAAGGAAATCGCAGCGGAGTGGATGAATACCATGGATGGCATGCGCAAGCGGCTAATCAGTTGCTATAACTGCCCGATGACATGCGGTGCAACCATTCAGCCTCCGGGACTTCCAACCTACATGATGAAATGCTTTACGAAATTGACTTATACAATGGCTGCCATGTCGGACCTGGAATTTGGTTTGGGAATCGCTCAAAGCGCTACTGAGTACGGGGTGGATGGATTCTCCGCCCCGCAAGTGATGGCCTTTGCTCTTGAGCTTTACGAAGCCGGCATTTTGACGGATGAAGATTTTCCAGGAATGCCGTCCGATAACAATGGGAGATTTTACTGGTTATTAGACAGAATTGTCCGGCGGGAAGGAATTGGAGATATTCTGGCCAATGGTACGTATTGGGCGGCCAAAGAGATCGGAAACGGCGCGGAAGCTTATGCGCACAATAATATCAAGAAACACGAGCAGCTCCCGCTTAAACTATCCATGTTGAACCCCATTTATTTCCTTATGTATTGTACCGGTGAGAAGATCAATATTACCCAGATTGAAGGGCAGTTTCCCCAGGCACCTTTTGCGACGAAAGAGGAAAGAGAAGAGTTTGTTAAAGATTGGTTTCAGGTTCCCGATGAAAAGTTTAAGCAAATCTTTTTGGACTGGGAGTTCCGCGGAGAAAAATCTCTGCCCTTATACCCAACGGTTCAGATGTGTTGTGACATTGTTGACTGGCAAGAGCGGATGCACTACATTGATGATGCCCTCGGCATGTGCGCCGGGTTGTCTTCATTTCCCCTAAAACCCCCGTATCATATTCACAATTACCCTAAATTCATCTCATCAGGGGCCGGAATCGATATGGATGAAGCCAAACTCACGCAGGCAGCCAAGAGGTACCGGACTTTGGTCAGGGCCAACAATATCAGAAGGGGCTTGCGCAGAAAAGATGAGAAACCGCCGGAGGACCATTGGAAGAAAAGATTTCCTGAGCTTGAAAAGGAGCTACTGGATACATATTACAAATTTAAGGGGTGGAATGACCAGGGTATTCCGACTAAAGAGTCCTTACATGAGCTGGGGTTGGATTTCGTAAGCGAAGACTTTGTGAAGCGGGGGATATTGACGGATAGTCAAGAAGCTTCCCCCAAAGAGACTCCGTCGAAAAAAGAAAAGGAATAGTGCGAAGGAAGGGGGACGACCGTGATGGCTGAGAAAAAAAAGAAAACAATTAAGACCATAAAAATCAATGTCGATAAATGCAACGGTTGCCGGGCCTGTGAATTAATATGCTCCGCTTTTCACGCAGCGCCCAAATATAGCAGCAATAATCCGGCCAGATCTCGTATTCGTGTAATCCGTGAGCCGCTTAGTGATATATATGTTCCGGTATATGCCGGGGAGTATGCAGTCGCCGAATGCGCCGGCAGAGACAAATACACGATTGATGGAAAGGAATACGACGAGTGTGCATTTTGCAGGGCTTCCTGCCCATCCAGAGGCGAGTTCAAGGAACCCGATTCCGGCCTGCCTTTAAAATGCGATATGTGTGAAGGCGAAGAAGAACCCTTGTGTGTTAAGTGGTGCACGGTAGATGCCCTGACCTGCGAAGAAAGGGAAGAGGAAGTAGAGGAAGATGTGAAGATGGAGGACATTGAGATCGGAATGGCATCAATGGTGGACAGATATGGATTACAGAAGGTAATGGACACCGTTGCCAGAATGTCCAAGAAGGCCTGAATCATTAAGTCAAAAGAAGAGGATTAATAAAGGCAGTGGAAACAGTCGCCCCCTTCAAAGAGGTAATAGAAGAGATAAAAGAGGCCGGTGGAGAAGCCTTCAGGTATTGCTTTCAGTGCGGATTGTGCGATACGGTTTGTCCTTGGAACAGGGTCAGACAATTCAGCATTCGCAAGATAATCCGCCAAGCCACGTTCGGTTTGACCGAGATAGAAAGTGAAGATATCTGGCGTTGCACGACCTGCGGAAGATGCCCTCAGCGTTGCCCCAGAGGTGTAAAGCAAATAGAAGTCGGGGTTTCCTTGCGAAGGGTCGCCTCAAATTATGAGGTTTTTCCTCCTTCTGTCCGTTCCGCCCGTACTGCACGAGCCAGCCTTATTTCCGAAGGCAACCCCCTGCAGTTTGACCGAAAAAAGCGGGCTGATTGGGCGAATGACCTGTCAGTCAAAACGTTCGCCGAGGGTATGGAAGCACTATATTTTGTCGGCTGTTACCTTAGCTATGACCCAAGAATGAAAAAAGTCGCAATCGCCACTGCCAATATCCTTAAAAAAGCAGGGGTGGATTTTGGAATACTTGGCTCCAGGGAAAGCTGCTGTGGAGAAAGCATACGCAAGACGGGCAGTGAGGAAGTGTTCAAAAGCCTGGCCAAGGAAAACATCAAAACGTTTATTGATAATGGCGTAAAGAAAATCATTGTTTCCTCTCCCCATTGCTACCACACCTTTAAAAACGAGTATCCCGAATTCATGGTGAACTTTGAGGTGGTTTATATCTCCCAATATTTATCCGAACTTATTCATGCGGGAAGGCTTGAGATCACCAAGGAGTATGCCAAGAAAGTGACGTACCATGATCCCTGTTACCTGGGGCGGCATAACGATATATATGAAGAGCCGCGCGACGTTTTAAAGATGATACCCAGCCTGGAACTTGTAGAGATGGCTGATTCACGCAAGGATAGTCTATGTTGCGGCGGGGGAGGCGGCAGGATATGGATGGACACGCCAAAGGGCGAAAGATTCTCCGACATCAGACTGGAACAAGCCCATGAGGTTGGGGCGCAGGTGCTGGTTACTTCCTGTCCATACTGCATCACCAATTTTGAGGAAAGCAGATTAAACCTGGAATATGGTGACGTCCTGGAGATTAAAGATATCACGGAAATTATCCAGGAAGTGATTTAAAACAGTTTTGAGCGTTAAGTCTTAAGTGTTCAAATCTGGTATAGAAACTTGACACTTGGGACTTATTACACATACGGATGAGGTGATAGAAAGTGGAAAACGAAGTATTGCCAAAAGAAATAATTCAGCAATTTTCTGGAATTCCTGGAGACAGTAATTTTGGAGACGTAATGGTTGTGGGTGGAGGGGTAAGCGGTATTCAGGCCTCTCTTGATCTTGCCACTGCGGGTTTCAAGGTTTACCTGGTTGAAAAAGGGCCGAGCATCGGCGGGCACATGGCTCAGCTCGACAAGACCTTCCCGACCAATGATTGCTCCATGTGAATACTTTCACCTAAACTGGTCGAGGTCGGCCGGCATCCAAACATAGAGGTTTTGACATTTACTGAAGTTGATGGTGTAGAAGGCGAGGCGGGAGATTTCAATGTAACCCTGACCAAGAAGCCCAGATACATTATTGAGGACAAGTGTACGGGTTGTACAACCTGTCTGAAATACTGCCCGGTGGAATATCCGGATCAATTTAATCAGGAAATATCGAAGAATAAAGCTGTTCATGTATATTTTTCCCAGGCTATTCCCTTAGTCGCTTATATTGACGAGAGCTGTCTTTACCTTAAAGAGAAGAAATGTCTTATTTGTGAAAGCGTATGTCAGGCTGGCGCTATTGATTTAAAACAAACGAAAAAGAAGATAGAAATAAATGTTGCTGCAGTAATTCTGTCTTCCGGTATTGAGCCGTATGATCCTAAGGTGAAAGATGAGTATGGCTATGGGAAGATGCAAAATGTAGTAACCAGTATGGATTATGAGCGACTGCTATCTTCCACCGGGCCATACAGTGGCGTAGTGCTGCGTGGTTCCGACAAAAAGCACCCAAAAAAAATAGCATGGATTCAATGTGTAGGCTCCAGACGGGTTACCCCAGGCGATAACAGCTATTGTTCCGGCGTATGCTGCACATATACGCAGAAACAGGTGATTTTGACAAAAGATCACGAAGCGGGTGCGGAGTGTACGATATTCCATAACGATATTCGTTCTCATGGCAAGGATTTTGAGCGATACTTCCAAAGAGCAGAGCAACTTCCCGGTGTTGAATTCATTAGAAGCTATGCATCAATTGCAAGAGAGATACCGGAAAGCAGGAATGTAGTCGTAAGATACGCCACTGCCGATGACGGTGTAAAAGAAAAAGAATTCGATATGGTGGTGCTGTCCGTTGGATTGAATCCTCCTGCAGATAATAAAAAGCTGGCGGACAAGTTCGGAATTGAGCTTGATTCACACGGATTCTGTAAAACAAAGCATTCCAATCCCATGGCGACCACCCGGCACGGGGTTTTTGTAAGCGGAGCCTTCCAGGGCCCCACAGATATCCCGGAGTCGGTTTTTACTGCAAGCGGGGCCGGTGTCCAATGTGGTGAGCTTCTTGACTACAGGCGAGGAAATCTGGCTAAGGAAAGGATATATCCGCCGGAAAGAGATGTCTCCGAAGAGAATCCCAGAATAGGCGTTTTTGTGTGTCATTGCGGAGCGAATATTTCAAGCGTGGTAAATGTGCCTTCAGCGGTTGACTACGCATTGACCCTGCCCAATGTTGTTTATGCTCAGCAGCAGTTGTTTTCTTGTGCGACTAATTCCGCCAAGGAAATAACAGACCTTGCCAAGGAAAAAGGGCTCAATCGAGTGGTGATTGCAGCGTGCTCTCCCAGAACACTTGAACCGCTATTCCGGGACACCCTCCGAGAGGCTGGACTGAATCAATATTACTGTGAAATGGCCAATATCAGGGAACATTGCTCATGGGTCCACTCCAAGCAAAAAGATGAGGCCACGGCGAAGGCGAAGGATATAATCAGGATGTCGGTGGCGCGAGCTTGCTATCTTGCGCCATTACAGGAATTTGATCTGCCGGTAAACAAGGCTGCATTGGTAGTTGGCGGCGGGATAGCAGGCTTGACCTGTGCGCTCTCCATAGCTAACCAGGGGCACGAGGTTTATCTGGTGGAAAAGGATAAATATCTGGGGGGAACGGCGCGAAGAATTTACTCTACCCTCGAAGGTATGGATGTTCAGGCCTATTTGAAGGATATGATCCGCGCGGTTTATAAAAATCCCCTGATACATGTATTTCACGAAGCCGCCATCACGGATGTTTCCGGTTATGTGGGGAATTTTGTCACCACGGTGGTCACTGAGGGAAGGGTCAAGGAGATAAAACATGGCGCATCTGTAATTGCAATAGGCGCCGATGTCCATAAACCTGCCGAATACCTTTACGGGGAAGATGACAGGGTTATGACTCACCTGGAGCTTGAGGAGAGCATCGCCAAGGGGGATGAAAATGTCATCAACGCCGAATGTCTGGTGATGATCCAGTGTGTTGGCTGCAGAAATAATGACAGAAATTATTGCAGCCGGGTCTGTTGCAGTCATGCTGTAAAAAACGCATTGAGGCTTAAAGAGAAAAATCCCGCTATGGATATCCATGTCCTCTTTCGTGATATGAGAACTTACGGGCTAAGGGAGGATTTTTACCGGGAAGCGTCAGAGAAAAATGTAAAGTTCATCCGTTACGAGCCAGAGGATAAACCCCTGGTGGAAGCCGCCGTAGCGGAAGGCAAGCCTGTTTTAAGGGTCACCGTGACCGATCCGATATTGGGTGTTAAGCTTGCCATAGATGCCGATATCCTTTCGTTGGCTGCTGCCGTTATTCCCTCCGCATCAACCATGGAAGTAGCCGGATTATTCAAGGTGACATTGAGTCCGGATGACTTTTTCAAGGAAGCCCATGTCAAATTAAAACCGGTCGAGTTTGCCGCGGATGGCGTTTATCTTTGTGGAATGGCGCACTATCCCAAGCATATAACGGAAACGATCAGTCAGGCTTATGGCGCTGCCGGCCGCGTCTTGACGCTTCTTTCAAAAGATACTGTGGTTGCCTCCGGTTCTGTTTGCGAGGTGACAGACGATGATTGTGTGTCGTGCGGAGCATGTATTACAGCCTGTACTTATGGTGCGATAGCGTTTCGGGATACGCCAAACGGCAGAAAGGCTTGGGTGAATCCGATTCTCTGCAAGGGAGACGGTGTCTGCAATGCAAAATGTCCAACAAATGCCATTGTACTAAAGCACTTTACCGATGATGCGCTAATGAGTCAAATTGATGCGGCTATGCCAAGCTTTAATTAATTTCTATTTTGTAAAATGTGCGATTACTTACACAAGAGGTGAGAACGAATGAGTACAGGTTTTGAATTCAAACCAAGAATACTGGGTTTTGTATGCCATTGGTGAGCTTATGGCGCTGCTGACCTGGCTGGAGTCTCCAGACTACAATATACAGATGAAATCAGGCTTATTCGCGTTATGTGTTCAGGTAGAGTTGACCTGAAATTTATACTCAGAGCCTTCTTGAATGGACTGGACGGTGTGTTGATTGGTGCGTGCAAATTAAATGAATGTAATTATGTGACGCATGGAAATTACGATGCCTTAGGCAATACGTATCTATTTAAAAAAATAATGGAGCGCATTGGGCTGAACCCGGAAAGGTTAAGGATCGAATTCATGTCTGGCGCCGATGGAAACCTTCTGGCTGAAGTCACTAACGATTTTGTCAAGCAGGTGAAGGCGTTGGGGCCGCTCGGCAAAAGCGAAGGCTTGGACGAAAAGAGCTTGAAGTCCAAACTTGAAGCCGTTAACAAATTAGTCCCCTACATTAAGCTGGTGGAAAGGGAGAGGCTGAGAGTGCCAGTTAAATCGAAAGAGGCGTATCATCAATTTTTCAACGGCGATGAGGCCAACAGGTTATTTGATGAATTGATTGGTGATAAATTGTCAATCAGCCAGATTTTGCTGCTCTTGCGGGAAAGTCCCCTTTCGACTGGCAAAATCTCTGAAATGTTAGGGCTGAACCCGTCTGAAGTATCAAAACACATGAATAGTTCATCAAGGCATGGATTTGTCAGATACGATGAAAGCCAGAAGTGCTATGCTCTTGCCTGATGTAAAAGAGCAGTCTGTGGATCAGGAGAAGGAAGAATATTAGGAAAGCGACTATGGATAACGGTAGAATTGATCAGATTATTGATAAACATCATGGCGAATCCAGTTCCCTCATTCAGGTATTACTGGAGATTCAAAGCGAAAATCATTGGCTTCCCAAGTACGCATTAGAGAGGGTCAGCGAAAAATTACAGGTTCCTATAACCCGGATACGGCATATCGCTACCTTTTATAAAGCCTTTAGTTTAGTTCCCAAAGGCCGTCATGAAATCCACATTTGTGTGGGTACCGCCTGTCATGTTCGCGGTGCGACGCGTGTCCTTGATACGGTGCAAGACCTGACCGGAATTAGACCTGGCGAAACGGACCTGGATTTGAAGTTCAGCCTGGAAACTGTCAACTGCCTCGGCTGCTGTGCTTTGGGACCGGTGATGGAAATTGATGGTAAGACTCACGGCAAGATGGCGCCAGTCAAGACTGCAGACGTGTTAAAAAACTATGAGTAGGATAAAATTATGTCGCGAATAAATTCACCCGCTGAATTGGAAGAATTCAGGAAGGGTATCTTGTCGAAAAGAGACCCGAATAAGCCATGTATTACACTCTGTTCCGGATCTGCCTGTCATGCTTCCGGCAGTGGAGACGTTGCTGCAAGTCTTGAAGAGGAGATTGAAAAACAAGGCTTAAGCGCCGAGGTTGACATCCGGCGGACGGGTTGCCATGGTTTTTGTGAGAGGGGTCCGATTATTGTTATCCACCCCGAGGAAATATGCTATTTCCAAATTGAGCCTAAAGATGTTCCGGAAATTATCTCACAGACGATAAAAGAGAAGAAGATCATAGAGCGGCTGCTCTATACCGATCCTGAGACACATGAAAAGATCATTCATGAATCTGATATCCCTTTCTACAAGCATCAGGAGCGGCTTGTTTTTGGTTCCAACGGCAGTATCGATCCCAAGAGCATTGATGACTATCTGGCAATCGGTGGTTATGCCGCGTTGGCCAAGTCTCTTTCCGGAATGAGCGCCGAGCAGGTACTGGAAGAGGTCAAAAAATCCAACCTGAGAGGAAGGGGAGGCGGCGGATTTCCCGCTGGGAGAAAGTGGGAAGGCTCTCGCGATGCTCCGGAAAAAATAAAATATGTGATTGTCAATGCCGACGAGGGGGACCCAGGCGCTTATATGGATAGAGCTCTCCTTGAAGGAAATCCCCACGCAATACTTGAGGGGTTGACCATCGGAGCGTATGCCATCGGCTCTCATGAGGGCTATATTTACGTCCGGCAGGAATATCCACTGGCGGTAGAGAATATAAACATTGCTATCAAGCAGGCTGAAGATTATGGTTTTCTTGGAAAAAACATCCTTGGCTCAGGTTTTGATTTCATCGTAAAAGTACATCAAGGCGCTGGTGCTTTTGTATGTGGGGAATCGACTGCTCTGATGACGGCGCTGGAAGGCAGGGCCGGAGAGCCCAGGCCCAAGTATATCCGATCCAACATCAAGGGCCTTTGGGATAGACCCAGCGTACTTAACAATGTTGAGACATGGGCGAATGTTCCGCTTATTATCAACAAAGGCGCTGACTGGTTTACTCAACTTGGCACAGCAGGGAGCAAGGGTACGAAAATTTTCTCCCTGGTCGGCAAGATAACCAATACCGGCCTTGTGGAAGTACCCATGGGCACGTCCCTGAAAGATATCATCTACAAGATAGGCGGCGGAATCCCTGGAGGCAAGAAGTTCAAGGCAGTGCAGACCGGGGGACCGTCTGGAGGATGTATCCCTGAGGATCTGCTAAATTTGGAAGTTGGTTTTGATGAACTCACCGATGCTGGTTCAATGATGGGCTCAGGTGGTATGATTGTAATGGATGAAGATACCTGTATGGTTGATGTCGCAAGGTACTTCATTAACTTCCTCACTGATGAATCGTGCGGTAAATGCGTCCCATGCCGTGAGGGTTTGCGGCAGATGCTTAAGATTCTTACAAATATCACCGAAGGAAAGGGGAAAGAGGGCGATATCAAGCTGTTGGAGGAACTATCCGAGACAGCCAAGGAAGCCGCCCTTTGCGCCCTGGGCAAGAGCGCTCCCAACCCGTTTTTGAGCACTTTACGCTACTTCAGGGATGAGTATGAGGCGCATATCATGAAAAAGCAGTGCCCTGCTTTGTCCTGCAAGGAGCTGATCTCGTACCATATTGATCCGGCTGAGTGCCAGGCCTGTATGATTTGTCTTAAGAAGTGCCCCGCCGAGGCGATTGTAGGCGGCAAGAACAAGATACATGTAGTTGATCAAGAGAAATGCACAAAGTGCGGAACTTGCTTTGAAGCTTGCCCCCCTCGTTTTGGTGCGGTGAAAAAGATTTCCGGTGAGCCTGTTCCGTCTCCTATCCCTGAAGAAGATAGAATTATAATCAGAAAGAGCAAAGAAAAATGAGTGAAATCCTTTTACAGATTGACGGACAAGAAGTTGGAGCAAAGGAAGGGATGACCATCCTGGAGGCGGCCCAAATTGCGGGGATATCCATCCCGACGCTCTGTCACCACGAAAAATTGGAACCATTCGGGGGTTGCCGACTTTGCACAGTGGAAGTAGAAGTTCGCGGATGGACAAACCTGGTTGCCGCCTGTATTTATCCGGTAGCAAAAAATCTGGTTGTAAGAACCAGATCTGAAAAGGTGGATAGAATTCGCAAAATGATTCTGGAATTGTTGCTGGCTCACGCTCCGGATGCTTTCGAATTGCAGGAGTTGGCTAAAGAGTATGGAGCAGACAAAAACCGTTTTGAAAAAGAGGCCTCATTTTGCATTCATTGTGGTCTATGTGTAAGATACTGCGCCGAAGTCAAGAAGAAGAACGCAATTGGATTTGTTGACAGAGGAATAAGGAAAGAGATAAGTTTCGTTCCGGAAATAGCCTCTACGGAGTGCTGGAACTGCAAAGAATGTTTTCCGCTATGCCCTACAGAGGCGCTGCAAGCAGCTTTTGTTTTAACAAGGGCGCTGTTTGTTGCATCAGAGACTTAGTTTTTATTCACCGCAAAGAACGCAAAGAAAATATTCAATGCAATTAGCCGCCACAAGAGCGTTGTCTTCTTTACGTTCTTTGCGCCTTTGCAGTGAATTGAAAAGTGCAGTTCGTGCCCGTGTGCAGTATACGCCTACTTTTGAGAAAGGGTGTTAAGATTCGAATAATGTAACGCTTTTTTTTCGCTCTGAAATCGCAACAAATCTCAAATATATTACAATAACAGTAAGTTGAATGTAATTGCATTTCAAGGCGAGGTGCAAAATAGTGTAACGGTTTTACAGAATTCCATTTTTGAGCGTCAACGCCAAAAAAAAGATGCGCCGCTCAAGGCATTATAGTCATATAATAATATTTGTGAATCGGCCATTCTAAAATGGGATTTTATGTGCATTATAGCAAGTGTATGAGTCCGTATTTATCTAAAGCGAGGATACTACTATTTAAAATACGCGACAAATTTTTAGACTTGAACCAATACTATGCCACTTGCTATTTTTCTTCACCATCCTAAACCTGCATTACAAAATAGCATGAGTAATTTATTGCTGTCCTATTGTTTAATTCTATTCATGATGCAATGCATTTCCTACGATAGTAGCTGCCTGTATTTTTCTTGCCTTTGATTTTATTTGACTTAATCATTGGTGTATACCGATGCTTAGACAAATGGCTCTTTCTTACATGACTTTCGGGCAAAT
>CAIMCT010000319.1 GCA_903839535.1 uncultured Desulfobacteraceae bacterium | reverse complement strand
TTGCCGGCTGCTGCAGCCGGCAGGATGCCGGCTCTACTTGCACTCCCTCCCCAGCGGGGGAGAGTTGGGGGGTTCAAAAGCACAAATTACACCAGCTCTCAGTATAAGCCAAACTTGCGCATGGTGAAATGGTTTTTGATTTGGGTCATGAGTTTCGGGTTGCTTTCCTGTAGCATGCTGCAGGAGAGCAGTAACAAAAAAATAAATATCCCAATGCCGGAGCGGGTTTTCACGGACAGCCATTCCATGCCAACCGGAAAGATCGATTTGCAGGTCGGTGATGGCGGAAAACCCGTGCCTGCCGATATCACGCAAATCACGCCTCGGCCGCATACCGAAAAACAATGGGATGTTCAACGGGACCCCCGCCTTCAGTTTGACGATTCTCGGACCATGACCGTGGTGGTGGATACCCTGTCCCTTCCCGATTTTGTTCACCGGGTGTTTGGAGACATGCTGCAGGTCAATTATGTTCTGGACAGTCGGGTTTCGGCCAAGGAAAAAGTCAGTCTCAATCTTCAGGAGCCGGTCAGCAAACGCAGGTTGTTCGAAACTGTAAGAGATATTTTGCGTGGATATACTGTTGCGATTCGGGAAAAGGATGGCATATTCTACATTGAGCCTGTTTCGGACAAGGCATCCCTGACCATGGGGCAGGGGGACTTCGATGGCGGACATTCCAGATGTCCCCGGGCAGATTCGACAAATCATACCCATTCAGCATGCCAATGCCTTGAATCTGACGCAGATTATCACTGCAGTACCCGGAACACAGGTTATTGCGCTGCCTGGAGAAAACGCCATCACTGTCATGGGATCCCGGGAAGGTGTCGAACAAATATTGCAGTTCATCTCCATTTTGGATCAACCGTCCATGCGGGGACGATTTGGGTTGCTGGTGAGGCTGAAATACTGGAATCCACAGGAATTGGATCCAAAATTGCGGGAGATATTGGGAGCCGAAGGAATTCCGGTCGCCTCCAGTTCCAACATGGGAGGAATTCAACTGATTCCGTTTGACCGTTGGCGGTTTTTGCTGGCGTTTGCAGCCGAGCAGTCCTGGCTGGATCGTCTTGGGTACTGGATTCAACTGCTGGATGTTCCCAAAGAACAGGATGATCGTCAATATTTTGTCTATTTCCCGGAAAGCAGCCGAGCATCCGAACTTATGGAAACAATGGAATCCATTCTGGGATTGACCCGGTCATCCAAGGGAAATGCCGCCGCCAAAGGTAAAGCTGGACGAATGGAATTGACCAGACCCGCTGGGACATCTGCTGTACAGCCCGAAAAGAAGGCAGCTCAACAGGAAGAATCAGATAAGGAAAGTTCGCTCGCCAATCTGGCATCGGAAATACGGCTGGCCGTCGATGAATCACGTAACGCACTGATTATCTATACCACACCTCAAAGATACGGCATGGTCGAGTCGCTTTTGAAACAGCTTGACATTCAACCGCCCCAGGTTCTGATCGAAGCCACGGTTGCAGAGATAACACTGTCCGATGATTTGAGCTTTGGACTGGAATGGTATCTTAAAAGCACCGCAAGTCAGCAGACCAGTGTTTTATCAACCATCGGGGGGCTTGGCCTTGGATCGGCAGGTCTGAATTTCGCGTTTCTGGCAGATTCTGATAAACTGAAAGTGCTGGTCAATGCTCTGGCCAAAAATGAAAAGGTCAAGGTTCTGTCCAGTCCGCATTTGACTGTGCGGGATGGTAAAAGTGCGACCATCACCGTAGGTACTCAGGTCCCGGTTGTGACATCGGAAACTGCTCAGTCACAAAATCCCAGTGGTGTCGTCAGAGCCTATCAGTATCGGACGACTGGTGTAACGCTGAATGTGACTCCCACGGTTCATGCCCATAATGTGGTCACTTTGGAAATAAATCAGGATGTCAGCGAACCAGCGCAGTCCGGCGGTGAAAACCCCCTTATATTGAATCGAACATTGACGACGGAGGTGGTGGCCCGAAGCGGCCAGACCGTTGTAATTGGCGGGCTGATCAAGGAAAGCCAGTCGAAAAGCGTGCAGAAGGTTCCGATCTTTGGCGATATCCCTGTTATCGGTTATCTGTTTAAAACCACGACTGAGGGTACGCAACGTACCGAACTTGTGCTTATGATTACCCCTCATATCATCCGCTCCACCCAGCAGATTGACGATCTGCGGCGGGAAGTGATGCGGAGTTACCGATCTGTTGAGATTGGCGAAGGCCAACAGTGATTTTCGTGAATATCACGACAATCACGCCCGGTCCTCGTTGATAATCAGGGAAAAAGGAGAAAAACATGCAAACCGCACATCAGCCAGTGTACAGAATTACACCAACGATTCGAAAAGAAATCATTCAGATTATAGATGATCGAATCAAGGATGTTCATGTATACTGCGAACTGGCATAATTTTACGTTTTTGATCCCCCACCCCAACCCTCCCCCGCTGGGAGAGGGAGTTTATGAAAAGCGCAGATTATGCCAGTTCGCAGTATAACAAAGGAAGATTTCAGCGAACTGAAATCCATTGTAAGGGATATTGTCACTACGCAGAAGCGTACGGAATCCAGTATAGTAGAGTTGACCGAGGCGCAGAAGCGCACGGAACTCAGCGTCGCAAAGCTTGCCGATCAACAGCAGACAGCGCGAACCGAGCTGTCCGGTTTGGCTCGCAGTGTCAGCTACGCGCTGGAAAACGAAGCTTACCGCCAGTTGCCCTTGTATTTGAAGGAGCGCTATGGTATTGAGGTAACTGAACGGATGGTTCGACTGGAGATAGATGGTGAGGAAATCAACTTGTTTGCCAGAGGCCGGAAAGACGGGCGGGATGTCCTGATTGTGGGTGAAGCGGAATTGAAGCTTACCAGTGTAGGTAAGCTGAAGCAACTGGAAAAACATGTGGCTCTGGCTGGCAAAAAATATGAAATGGAATGTGTTCCGCTGATGATTACCCATTTTGCACGGCCTCAGGTTTTTGACACAGCCCAGAAAAAAGGCATTATCATTGTTCAGAGCTTTGAGTGGTAAAAGATATTTGAAAACGCTCTGGGAGCGAGGGTGCCTTGCCTGTAATTGGCAGGATGCCTGCCAGGATATTTTCACAGCAAATAAGAGCGGTTATGGATATTATCGAAAATGTTCGATCTGCGATAAAGGAAATGCTGCTTCCCGAGATTGATCGCATTCGGGAAGGGAACAAAGAAATCAAAGCCATATTGTGGAAATAAACGCTCATGGCATGGTCTATGCAGACCCGCATGAATGAAAATCGTTTCTCACGCAAAGGCGGTAGGGCGACCGGCCGGTCGCCCTTACTTGTTTCGTGTCTTTCGTGGTTTAAAAGTATTTTCAAGGTAAAAAGCTGATCAAGATGATCTGGCCGGAAGGGTGGTCAATACCGAATGCTTTAATAAAATGCAAAGACATGAGATTTTTTCTTGACAACGACAGTTAAAAAAATTAAAGGTTAAGCGAGATTATTAATGTATTGCGGTGTAACAGGTGTATATTTTTTTTTGGGGGGGGGGGTGAGCTGAGTAAGATATTTTTGGTGGAGATGACGAATGCAAAACAATTATTATGCTAATTTAAGGAGGAGAAAGTATGAGAATTTCAGTGAAATGTCTTGTTACCAGTTTTATGATTTTGGCTTTAATGGCAGGGGCGGCGTTTGCGGGAACAGCGCGAGTAAATATGGGAGGTGCGGCCAATACTCCTTATGCAATCTCCGCTGAAACACTTGGAGTTGCCAGGGATGTTGTCTTAACATCTGTGGGTGCCTCAAATAATTGGGCTGCCAGCAACGTAGCGTTGAGCTATGCGTTAACCCAAAATATGACTACGCAGAACCTGCTGCAGGTTTCATTAAGCAATGCAGCGTTTAATGGCGCTGTATTGTATGTGTGTTCGCTTAATGCCGACCTTCCAGGTGGCGGTAACGTATTCCGAGTAGGCACAGGAACTCCTGCGGCTGGTGCGACAAGTTTTAATTTTCAAGCAGGCGCGCCTGTGAATGCAGGCTCTTTTGTGTTTTTGACATCCTCGGCTTGTCCAGATGGGCCTGGGGCCGGTGCGATTAATGCAAATATGCCTTTGCGAGTACCTGCTTTCAGCTCGGCGGGTTTTGGAACTGCGACCGTAGGCACGGTAACTGCGGGTAATATCCAGGTTGATCCAACAAGTACAGTTAACGCTGTCAACATTCAAAGAGAGTATGCAGTTGTTTTGACTACCCGAAATATGGTCATTGACTATCTGAACGCCAATCTAGATGGTCCAGGGACTGGAACAACTTTTGTACAGGGTACCTCCTCAAACATCAGGCGTACAAATGGTGGTGCAAACAATGTTTTTGCAGTTAATCGAACTAACACTGACTTCACAGTGGTACTTGCTGGATTGATACCGGGATTCCAGACCACAACAAATACGACAACCGATTGGACCGGTGTAACTGATGTTTTCTTGGCTAACGGCGCAATTAATTGTGCTGCCAATTTGGGGGCAGTGTCCACTAGTCCGTCAGGGGCTGTTGTAAATACTGCACCCTATCCTGGTGCAGCGGCAAATGTTTATGATTTGTGTATGAACGTGAACGGCACAACTGAGCTGACTCCAAGAACTATTGCTGGGACATACGGCGTGACTGTTCCTGGAGGCAATCCTGCAGTGGCCGCAACTGGTAGTTTCCAGGTGTGGGCGCTTAATGCCTTCCAGGCTTATGTACCGCACATGCGATGGGATACTGCGGATAATACTAGAACATTTGTACGCTTTGTCAACAGAGATACCCGCGCAATTGACGCGCAAGTAGCAGTACAACTGACTGGTGTAGCTCCGGTTACCTATTCGTTAGGTTCGATTCCGGCAAGAGGGATTGTAACATACAGTGCAAGAACTATTGCCGAAAGTAATGGAATCACGGCTGATAATTATGCCGCTCTTTTTACGGTAAAAACATCCCAAAACAATGTTCATGCAGAAGCATTCTTTAATCTTGTAGGATTTGGTACACGGAATACAACCCTCTATGAAATCGAGGGAAACAAGCTTTATAATATGAAGTAAAAGTAAAAATTAAAGGAAGGGGCGGTTTTCTCGAAAGCCGTCCCTTTTTTTTACTGATGACTATTAAATTTCACCAAACCGGTAACTGCTTGAATTCAGAATGATATCCATTTAGATGCACTATTTGATTTCCGTATCGCATATTGTGTTACAGGTGTCTTCAGGTTGTTCGGTTTTTATCTGCTGATTGAATTTATTATTGAAATGACAAATGACAAGAAAGACTATCCGATCCAAGCAAGCAACTGACACCCACAAAAATATCCCCCTTTCAGAAACGAACTCCGGAATTACAATTCACCACCAGTATCCCCACTTTCTTGAATGGTTGTTCACACAGGGAACAGTTATTTCCAGTCAACCAATTGCGGTCGCATTTTCCTTGATGCTTCTCCCCATAGTCTATTTTGCGTATTATCCTACACCAACACTCGACTACGATGTGTGGTTTCATCTGGCCTACGGTCGGCATTATGTTGAAAATCTTACCTTTGACATCAATCATGCCCAGTTTTCCTGGACGCAAGCCAATCCGGACTGGAAATACGGAACCTGGATCGGCAGTACCATACTCTATCTATTTTATTGGCTGGCCGGGTTAAAAGGCCTGTTTTTTCTGCAACTGGCTTCTTTTGGGGGCACATTTTATATTTTCTATCGCTATCTCAAATCCCTTCAGATTAAAACAGGTATCCTTCAGGCTTTTTTTTTCCTATTGATCGTGGTCAGTTTCAAGCTTACTGCGCTGTACATCAAGCCGGAGATGTTTTCCACTCTGTTTTTTTCCGCAACTGTCGGGATTTATTATCATGGCACACTGGAAAGGGATAAAAACTTTTTCTGGTTCTACCCAATTCTTTTTTGCCTTTGGGTGAATACACACGGTGGATTTGTTATTGGACTGTTCTTTGTCAGTGTGGCGTTGGGGTTGGAAATTGCCCTATTTCTTTTTCTGAAAAAGCATTCCATGCAACCAGCCGTGATCAAGACCTTCATTGTAGCAACTGGTATTTCGTACCTGTCAGTTCTTGTCAATCCTCAAGGCATTCAATATCCGTTGACTATTGTCAAGGGATTGATCTACATTACCCCTGAGATTCGCAACCATTATGCAACCGTCATTGCCTATCAAAATCTGTGGCAACATCTGCAGTTCTGGATGCAATCCTTTAATTTTGTATTTCCAGCCTGGATTCTGCTATTTATGGCGATATCATATATTGCGCTGACTTTTTA
The DNA here is from genome assembly GCA_903839535.1 of uncultured Desulfobacteraceae bacterium. GTDB lineage: Bacteria > Desulfobacterota > Desulfobacteria > Desulfobacterales > Desulfatirhabdiaceae > RAAP-1. The sequence goes on along the minus strand of CAIMCT010000319.1, from coordinate 4,365 downwards.
CGCCTGGTTTTGGAAGCAATATGTCCATTATCCATCTTTTATTCTGAATCTGATTTTTTTCTATCTCAGCATGAAGATGGCGCGCGCGGTCATGTTTTATCCTGTCATTTGGTTTTATTCCTTCTCGTATGTTCTTTGGAAAACTGCAACACCCCAGGCCAATGAGAGATTGTCGGTTTTCGCCATGCCAGTCCATATCCTTCTGTGTGTGGCGTTTATTTACATAGGTTTATGTTATGAACCGGTCAGAGGGCGTTTATGGTTTGGATTTGAAGACTATATTCCGGTCGACGAAACTGCCTATATCATGAAACACAAATTGCCTGGTCCAATTTTCAATGACTATATTGTGGGAAGCTACATGATGTGGGCAATGTACCCTGAATATAAAGTATTTATTGATTCCCGCTGGGGACCCTATCAGGGATACGACAGTCAGAAAGACTGGGACGGCATTGGCAACAACATGACACCTGAAGGCGCGATGCGTTATATGAAGAAGTATAACTTCAAGGTTGCACTGATAAATTATTTTTATTCAAACATTTGTTTATGGTTGCTCCAATCTCAAGAATGGCGTGTAGCTTATTTTGGTAAGGTGGCTGCGGTGCTGGTACATACTTCGGTTATACCGATGCTGTCTGAAGAAGCTTTGGATACAAATGTTAGTCCCTCACGATTTTCAGATTTGCATGAACCAATCATTTTGGCGAACCTTTTCAATTTTTATAACGCAATCAGTCCGCAATTCGGACTGGAAATACGCGAACTGTTCCGTCGAAATGTCAGTGAATTCTATATACTCAAACATAGTCAACTGGAATCAATGGACAAGGGTATTCGGAGTCGTGAACTTCAACTCGGAATGCCAGCAAAATAAGATTCCGGATCACTCAAATAAGGCTTTGGGATGTGCGGTATTGCGGGGTTTACAGGAATATTTGACAACTGGATATTGAAGAGAATGGTCGCATCTCTTCAACACCGTGGACCGGACGATGAAGGTTTTTATCAGACCACTGACATGTCGATGGGTATGCGTCGGCTGTCTATTGTCGATATTGCAAACGGCAGACAGCCTATATCCAACGAAGACCACACAATATGGACAGTGTTGAATGGAGAAATATATAATCATCATCTTCTGCGTCAAAACCTGATTCAAGCTGGGCATGTTTTTCGAACCAGTCATTCGGATACCGAAGTCATTGTTCATCTTTTTGAAGAAAACGGCTTTGACTTTTTGAATCGAATTAACGGCATGTTTGCACTGGCCTTGTGGGATTCAAAAAACAAACGGCTTGTTTTAGCCAGAGACAGGCTGGGGAAAAAGCCGCTGTATTATGCAATGGTGGGACAGGATATTGTGTTTGGCTCGGAAATCAAAGCCCTGTTTGCTCACCCAGGTGTGTCAAGAAGTATTGATCCCGTCAGTATTTATCAATATCTTGGATTGAAAAACACGGCATCTCCCCGAACGGTATATGCAGGCGTAAAACAGTTGCCGCCGGGGCATCTGTTGATTTATGAAAAAGGGGGCATCAGCACCAGGCAATACTGGCAACCTGATTTTTCACCGATAGCGACGATCAACGAAAACGATGCGGTGCTGGAGATACGCCGTCTGATTGAGGATGCCGTAAGTCTGCGAATGGATTGTGACGCGCCTTATGGTGCATATCTGTCTGGCGGGTTGGATTCTTCCACAGTGGTCTCACTTATGAGCCGCATGCAGGATCGTCCGGTAAAGACTTTTTGTTTGGGATATGCGGACGAAGTAGCTGGTCAGTTTCAGGGCAAAGCCCAGGATCTGCATTTTGCGCGGGACATGAGCCGGCGACTGGGTACAGAACATCATGAGTTCATTATCGATGCCGATCTCTTCGCAAAGCATGTACCTGAAGTTATGCGGGCATTTGACGAGCCTTTTTCAGGAACCATTTCCACCTTTTTTCTCTCCATCCTTATCGGCCAGCATGTGAAAGTGGCGCTTTCAGGAGATGGAGCAGACGAGATGTTCGGCAGCTACCTGGCGCATCGACTGGCCCTTCCCATACGGTATTATCTGGGACTGAAACTGGCAGGACGCTCCGGGTTTGAAAACCTGACTCCGGCAGACCGGGTTGCCCTGGGAGAATTTGCGACTCCGGACCAGTTCCGTTTTTTGTCCCATATTGCTCACAAAAATCAAGCTGTGTGGCGAGACCGGCTGGCGGTTTTCAGCCGCTGTGAACGAGAAAAACTGTTGACTCCGGATTTTTTGGCCTTGATTCCTGAAGATGCGCGTGATGACGGGTATGAAGCCATTGAGAAATCATTTACCGCCACCGATTCACTTAACCAGGCACTGGAAATGGATCAGCGGGGGCTTTTGCCCAACCAGATTCTGCCCTTTGTGGACCGACTCTCAATGGCGCATTCCATCGAAGTGCGTTGCCCTTTTCTGGATTACAGATTAGTCGAGTTCGTTAACCGGTTGCCTGGTTCTTTCAAAATTGATGGCGGCATAACAAAACGCATTCTCAAGCTTGCGGTAACCGATCTTTTGCCAACTGAACTGATCAACCGTCCCAAGGAAGGTTTTGTGCAACCTGTCTACACCTGGATGCATGGCTCTCTGAAAAACTGGGTACTGAATATATTGGATCAACTGCCGGAAAGTGTGTTTCAGCCCAAAGCACTTTTTGATTTACGCAGGCGATTTATGGATGGAGACCGATCGTTGAACGCCAAAATATGGAATTTGGTTTGTTTCAGTTTATGGTATGGCGCATACGAAAAACCACCAGCAGACTGAGTTCGCTCAATATTAGGTGATAAGCTTAGGTTTGATTCAATAGTGTTTACAAAATAAATATGATCCACGGAAAACTTATTCGTTTGTCGCCTATGTCAGCAAAGAATTTAGAGCTGACTATGGAATGGGCCAATGATCGGGAACTGAATGCCAGTATTCTGAGAGTGCTGCCTGTGACCGAATATGATCAGAATCAATGGTATGATAATTTGTGCAGAGATCACAGCCGTATTGTTTTTGCAGTGTATGGTGTTGATATTGATGCTCACATCGGAAATTGTGGGTTCTATCATATTGATTATCTTCATCGTCGGGCCGAATTCTGGACGCTTATAGGAGATAAATCGTGTTGGGGCAAAGGTTACGGCAAGGAAATCGTTCGATTTATGTTGGACTATGGTTTTGATACACTGAATCTGAATCGAATTTATTTAAATGTTCGTCTCGATCATCACCCGGCGGTTAGATTGTACGAAACAACCGGATTTCAGAGAGAAGGCATTTTAAAGGAACAGTATTATATACAGGGTAAATATGTCGATGTTCTGGTAATGGCTGCGCTAAAAAAGGATTATCATGCTGAAAAGTGATCTGAATCAAGTAACCCGCACCACAGAAGCGAAAGATTTTCCAGAGGTGGTGCTGATTGACAATACCAACGCCTGCAACCTGAGATGTTCTATGTGTGATCATCAGAACATGAAGAAATACCGCAAGGTGCAGACAATGGATATGAATCTGTACCATAAAATCATTGACGAAATTGCTATTGAGAACCCAAAGGCGCGGGTGTGGCAGATTTTTTTTGGCGACCCGTTTCTATGTCGTGATATGGCGGAAAGAATTCGTTATGCCAAGAACAAAGGACTTACAGATGTGGTCCTTAACACCAACGGCCAACTGATGACAAGAGATCTGGCCATGGATTATATTAAAGCCGGTCTGGATGCCATGTATGTGGGTGTCGATGCAATCAATGACGAGACGTATAAGCAGATCCGGGTTGGCGGCAGTTTTGAAAAGGCCGTGGCCAATGTCCTCATCTATCGGGATCTTTTGAAAGAGGTCGGCCGAAAAGAGCAGAAACTGTATGTGCAGTTCGTGGTCAGCGCCATTAATGAGGATCAAGTGGAAGGCTTTAAGGATTTCTGGAAAGCGCAGGGTGTGTCGGTCAAAATCCGGCCAAAGGTCAGTTGGGCGGGACTGGTGGATGCAACCAATCTGCAAACCAACGCGGATGTTGATAGAAGGCCATGTTACTGGCTGATGCGCACCATAAATATCTGTGCTGATGGCAGAGTGGCTCTTTGTTCTGTGGATGTCCACTGTCGGGTGCCCTGCGGCAGCGTGAACGAACAGAGTATCAAGGAACTTTGGCAACGGGGGTTGTTAAAAGACTGCCGGCTCATGCATATAGAAAGTCGTTATCATGAGCTTCCGGAGATGTGTCGAAACTGCGCAGATTGGCAGTCCGGCTATGCGGAATACTATTAGCTGATTGGTTAGGTGATTTCCAACAAAGAATACCCTATTGTCTGATTCAGATTTTTTCTATGCCTTGATCATTG
>CAIMCT010000318.1 GCA_903839535.1 uncultured Desulfobacteraceae bacterium | reverse complement strand
GGGGGATCGAGGGGGATTTTTCAGGTGGATAACCTCCTAAATCCCCCCTGGCCCCACTTTTTCAAAGGGGGGGAATCCTTTCGATTTTAGTATTTTAGATTAGCGGACACAAGAGCGTTCGATGAAATTTAAGAATGATACATTTTTTCTATCGTTGAAAGAAATTTTCACAGACCGAAAATAGCGATCATCACTGACTACTGAACCATGCGAACCGATTTAAGTCTTTCCAGCAGAGAGCCGTTACGGCTTCCTTTTCCCAGATTCAGATCCGTTACCACTACCCTGTTGATTTTATATGTCAAATCCTGATAGCCATCAGGTGCCCGATAGGCCCAGGTTGCGTGAATGGTATATGGCAGAAAGCCTGCTTTTCCCAGATACAGCATGACATGTCCTTTCAGGTAAAGCACTGCAATACCGCCGAATGTCTGATCCAGACTGCGAATTTTAAATACTTCCGGGGTGTCCGGATCAAATTCTGCAACACGTTTTCCCACCATCGCCTGATCTGCTGAATTTCGGGGAAAATTCACACCCACTGTTGCAAATACTTGCTGAATATAACGGGAACAGTCCTGCTCGCCGTACATGCCTCCCCATCCATACGGGGCATTGAGCATTTCAAATGCCTGTTGAAGGATATTCCGGGCGGTGTAGGGAAGATATCCTTCACTGGCTTGATTTTTTTGAATGAATCCTTGTTGTCTGACCAGGTACCCCTGGGAATCGCTGATCGGAATCATTACCTGATACGCATTTTCCTCAACATCGATGAGCGGGAGCCGGACCCCCATCTGCACAAATTCTTCGGAGTAAGTCAGCGCCGGGTTCCGGTAAATGTCCACTTTTGGACGGAGGACCACCACAAAGCGGTCCGGATGGATAAAATCTTCCAGGGCCTCCAGCGAGCACCTGGCGATATGCCTGGATTCCACCCATCCGGAGCTGGACGGTGAACAGACGTAAGTCCATTTCATATCCCGGGTCTGGTGCAGGAGCAACAACGGCGTTCCCATTTCGAGAGCATTGTTTTGAAGATCGTCAAAGTCCACTTCTGATGGATCGCCATAAAGCGGTTCCCATGTTGGCAATATCCGCTGATCAGAGAACCGGACGACAACTCCGCCAAGAGATATTTGGGCCGGATCAATGATCGGATTAATTGCAGCCAAATCCATATCCTCAATCATGCGATCATAAAATGCGCCAGGTGCCAGGTGGCCGGATGAAAAATATCGGGGTTTGGCCCGCAGACAGTCTATGTCTTTTTGCAAGGCGATGGCAATATCTCTGCCTGAACATGACGCAGGCCAGGAGATATTTTGGCCGGTGCCAGGAGATATTTTGGCAGCAGCGGGTTCCAAGCCTTTTTCAATGTGACGATTCAGTCCGGCAATCTGTTCTGCTGTCAATACCAGGGCATCTGGCGATGGATGGCGGCTGATCCAGTAGCCTGCGGTCAGCATGCTGCGGTCGGTGCCTGGCAGAAGGGTTGGCGCAGCGAGCGGTTTATGGCTTTGCTGCACACAACCAGATACAAAGAGAAGCAGTAAAAAGCCTGACAAAAATTGTATGATACAGCGTTTCACCATCAGTCGTCCTCCACTCAAAAGATGAACAGGGATAATCGCCGGGGACTGTATCACAGGACTGAATGCTGGTCGAGGATAAATTGCGGAAACTGATAACTTCCCGCTTTGGAAAATGAATATTGGGGGGGGATTTGTCAGCAGGATAGACGTCTTTCAGAAGATTATTTTGCTCACCTTCCCCCCCTTTCAAAAAAAGGGGGGAAGGAACATTTTCACATTAATGAGATCAATGATGTTTGTGTTCGTAGAACGGCCATTTATGGAAGAACCATTCGTTCCAGAGCAGCGGAATAATCCACCAGAAATTCCAGATCAGGGACTCGCCATGCACAAATTTATGATCCCAGTGTGGATTTCCCAGGCCCCAGGAGCCAAAATTACCAACGTAAAAGAAAACATAATTGATCAGGCAAAGCACCAACACGCCAACAGTTCGGAATCCAAATCCGCCCCAGGAATCCACATCTTCCATGGGAACCGTGTCATCGAAATAATGATGCCAGGCCAGAAACGGAATCAGGGTAAAACCTGCGATCTCAGCCGCATGATACCAAAGGAATCGAAGTTTCTCTGTCTCCTTATCCATGTGGTGCAGCACATCTCCCAGCCAGATCGGCTCCAATTTAACGCAAATCGTAGCTGCAATATAACCGCCGATGATAATAATGATAAAAGATGTCAAGCCCTTGGCTGGTTGCGGAAGACTGATGGTTGACCAAGGTTTTCCTCTCCAGACATTGGCGGTCATGAACAGGATAACGATCATCCATTCCCACCAGCCAAACACCCAGTGTACATGGGAAAAACCAACTATGCTGGTCCACCATGGCGTATTCAGGCCAAAAGATGTCCCTAAAACCGTGCCATAAAGAAAGCCCCAGAACGGAACAATCAGAACAGAATAGAAGAAGAACGTCAAAATAGAACACCAGCCAATTTCCAGAAGGCCGGCTTGGGGCTGCTGCAGGTCACTTGGCCGGACCGGCCATTTGCCGAAGAGAATGGTTACAAACGGATAACTGAAAAACCCGATAAGAACAAAACACACCACAGCTCGTTGACCATATAGCGCTGTTTTTGCTGTCATGGCATCAAGGGCCAAGGGTTTGCCGCTCGGAAGCATAGTCTTTCCGGCTTCCGCAAGCGCGTTGATATTGTCCTGGCTGAGGAAGTTGAACCCAAGGCCAAGGATTTTATAAAAAACGATGTGGATCATAAACCAGGTGATGACCAGGTTCACAATGGTTTCCACGATGCCTCTCATAGGCTGAGGCATGTTCTGGAACGGCCAGTCCCCTAAAAACATATGCTGATATAGTCCGACCAGAATCATCATGGCCAGATACATGACGAAGGGATAGGGAAAAGAGCCTACCGGACCGCGGGGGTCGCTGAAAATATACCAGGTGATCAGGGCGATAACTGTAAACACCGACAAAGAGATGACACCGGTTAAAGGTTGGCCCCATTTTGGAACCAGTGCGCCTGCGGCTGCAGGGGCTGCCTGAGCTTTTTCTGCCATTGGATGATACCTCCGAATATAGTTGAGGGGGGATGCGCCTGTCCAGTGCACCAACACTTATCACAGAAGGTTAGGAAGAGCGGAACTTCGGCTCTTCCTGTCTTCCTTTTTAACCTGCATTGGACGGATGATTCCAATGTCGCACTGCCAGATCATCCCCGGTTAACGTTGAATTATTTCTTTCCCCATTCAGAATTCCGCAGATCAACGCGGCGAATCTTTCCACTGACAGTTTTGGGAAGTGCGGTTACAAAATCAATCTTTCTGGGATACTTGTAAGGAGCGGTTACTTTTTTCACATGCTCTTGAAGTTCCTTGGACAATGCCTCGCTGGCGGTATAACCAGGAGCCAGTATGACAAATGCCTTGACCACTTCGCCGCGTGTTTCGTCCGGGCTGGATACCACAGCGGATTCGGCTACCGCCGGATGCTCGATCAGGGCGCTTTCCACTTCAAAGGGCCCAATGCGATAACCGGAGGTCAGAATCACGTCATCGGCCCGGCCCACAAACCAGAAATACCCATCCTCGTCCCGGTAAGCCCGGTCGCCGGTCAGGTACCAGTCGCCTTTAAACGCATTGGCGGTTCTTTCGGGCTCTTTCCAGTATTCCTTGAAAAGGCCAAGGGGTCGGGTAGGTTTAACACGAACAGCGATGTCGCCCTCGGTATTCGGGGGGAGGATGGCGCCGTCATTGTCGATGATCTGGAGATCAAAACCGGGAGTGGGTTTTCCCATGGATCCAAACCTGGGTTCAATGCAGGGAAAGCTGCCGCACAAAAGCACGGTCTCAGTCTGGCCGTAACCATCCCGTATGATGCAGCCAGTCGCCTTTTTCCAGACCTCAATGATTTCAGGATTCAAAGGCTCGCCAGCACCGACGCAGTGGCGAAGGGTTGGGAATTTATAATCGGAAAGCGGCTGAAGCACCAGCATGCGGTAAATGGTCGGAGCTCCGCACATGGTCGTGACCGGGAACTGGGACAGCAGCTCCAGGGTTTTCTTGGGATCAAAGCGGTCTGTGCAGTGAACAAACTGAGCGGCTCCACAGTACCATGGCCCGAAATAGCTGCTCCAGGCAGCCTTGGCCCAACCAGTATCGCTGATGTTCCAATGCATGTCTTCTGGCTTAAGGTCCAGCCAGAATTTTCCGGTGACCTGATGGCCCAGTGGATATGATGTATGTGTATGAAGGGCCATTTTGGGGAATCCGACGGTGCCGGAAGTAAAGTAAACGATGGCTTTTTCATCCCTGGCGGTCATGGCTGTTTCAAATACATCCAAAGCGGCGCCGACAACCTTTGTGTAATCCATCCAGCCGTCTCTGTCGCCGCCGACCACCAGTTTGCATTTCAAGGTTGGACACTTGTCGGCAACCGCATCAAGCTTGGACGCGTTGGCGTTATCGGTGATAAAGCAGACGGCATTGCATGTATTGACCCGGTATTCAATGTCCTTGGAAGTCAACTGTGTGGTTCCAGGTGCGATGATGACACCCATGCGGATACAGGCGGTAAAGACTTCCCACCACTCGATCGAACGTCCCAGAACGATCATAAGCACATCGCCCCGTCTAACACCGTTCTTGTACAGCACATTACAGAGTCTCTTGGATGCCTTGCTGAAATCCATAAACGTCCGTTTGGCTTCCAGCCCATCATCATTCACCCAGTGCATGGCCAGCTTGTTCGGGTCCTTTTTCGCCCATTTATCAATGACATCGCCTGCAAAATTGAAATACTCCGGCACTTCCCATTTGAATTCAGCGTAAGTCTTATCGTAATCCGTCATGTTGTGAGTCATGGTTTCCCCCTCTGCATGGCCTTATCCATTCCGATTTCGGCCAGATATATGATTTGCGTGAATATAAGATACCACATAGGTCTTTCCGGTCGCGTTTTTCCGGATATCAATCGCCCGCACTCACCTCCTCCGTTTTTGCATAGACTCCCATTTCCATGGGAGAGACAATAATTTTGCACAATCTCTTTCTTTTTGTAGCTGTAATATAATGATAACATAGCTGTCAAGTTTTTTTACCGAATTCCAGAAAACGCATCATATCTGTTTTTTTTTGTTTCTGATGGAAGCGTTCATGTGACTCTGCATGTGGTTTCGTCATAATTCGAAGAGACTCATCTTCATATTTCATTCAGACAATTACAAGTCAACATGCTGATATTTATGATAATGATTAATAAAAATCCGAAATTATGAACGAACGCTCAGTCAATTTTAGACTGTCGTTTTTTAGCTCAAAAAAAAAAACCTTGTCAACTTATTTCTCAGAGCATGAATATTTAAATAAAATTCAGTAATAGTTCTACCTATGTTTCAGCACTTGCATTCAGAAAGCATTTGTGTCACAGACAGGATTAAAAATGGAGGAAAATCTCGTTGCTCTCATTGGGTATCTGATGGAATTCGACAAACCGACAACCTTTGAAAGAAAAAAAAAGGGGGGGAGGGAGTGAACGATTACCTATGGTTTCCTGTTGCCTTCTCTTGAATTTCCGGTAATCGCCGCAGCCCTGCATAATTTAGCAGATCATTCAGCTCTTTTTGAGACGACCACAGCGTATCGTTTTCCTGCATGAATTCTTGAGCTTCGTTTGTAAAATCACTGTATGAAAAAAAACAGATGCGTAATGTTTTCAGTCCGTCCCCTCTGAAATATCTCACCTGCTCCGCTTTCTTGTGCAGAACCTTTACGTCATTCAATCCAACTTTTCTGTCTTTCCACCATTTACTTTCCCCTATCCACAATTCGGAACCGGCTGTGGCATAGACATCAATCTCCATACCCGAACCGCCTCCCAGACGAAACCGGTGCTTAATATGTGAAAACCGCCAGGGTATGGAAATATGCCCGTCACGATGAAAAAAATGCCCGGGTACGATTTGATTTTGTAAATTCCACAAAATCTGCGCCATATATATCTCGCCCAGATAGCCGGTATGGTCACTCATCCGGCGTTTGATATTCTGATATTGTTCTACCGGCGAGTCGCGGACATATAGAACCGGATTCCCCTCAACCTCGATTTTTCTCCATACTTTCAGGAATTCCCCGACGTTCATTGAATTTGCGCCATTGTTTAAAGCAGCTGCGTAGGCTCTCTTTTGGTTCATGATGATGAAGGGGTGTAAATCAACGCTGTTGGTTGACCAATCTGCTAATAATTTCCAGTTTGAACATTCTAAAAGTCCTCCTACCATTAGTCGGCTTTTACTATTCTCGGTGAAAGAATATGGTCAATTGAATCCAGAGGCCAACCTTCTGCGATAATCTCTTGATAGCAACTTTTCCCATGGCAATCATCCTAATTTGTCGAGTAGACCGGTTAACAATTTAGAAAATAAGAGAAACGATATCAGATGAACTTTCATATACGCCTTGCCGCACGCGGCTACTATGTGTCATCAACGATTCAAGTCACCTTCTCCATTGTTACCGGCCCCTCTCAGAACCGTGCTTGCGCTATTAACGCACACGGCTCCTCATCAGTACATTCACCTGAAGATAATCAAAATCACCTTCATTATCTCTTACATTTCGCTTAATTTTTATGTAGCATTGATTTTGTCATTAAAAGAGAGGTTGAATATGGTCTCAGGCAACTTTAGTATTGATAAAATTTTCTTTTGGAGAGTGCTTAAACCTTCAACCACAAAGCATTTAACATTTTTTCGTATCCTTATTAAATTTCATGTGATGAGCATTTCATTCTTTTCGCTATCATCAGGAAAATACATTTTGATACCATGTCGGACAAAAGCAAAAAAGGCAGATTACCCCTTCGTTCATAAAAAATGGTTATCGGTTACCGTTTGACAGCTAACCGACAACTCAATAGGACAAAATTATAATCAGAGCTCAACCGAAAACACTCATTCCAGGCCTCGTTTTTTCTCGAAATCTTTCGAGAACAGTTTTGGCTACTCCCCGATGTTTCTGGCGATTTTGCAAACTTGGGGTATCCTTTGTTTTCGTGGAATCTCATCAGAAAAAGTGGCAACTACTTGGATAGTGCCAGAGTTTTAGACAATAACACTTTGGCAGTCTCAGAAATCATGCAAAATCAGCTATCAGATTGCAATTTATCCAGAAATATTATCGCGCAACAATAAATTGCGCGATAATACATGACGAAAT
>CAIMCT010000317.1 GCA_903839535.1 uncultured Desulfobacteraceae bacterium | reverse complement strand
CAGCGGGGGGAGGCTGGGAGGGGGGAAATGTTGTCATGCCAACTACTTGCCCTCCCCCCGGCCCCCTCCCGCTGGGAGGGGGAGTGAACGGTTACCTCTGTTGGAAATCACCTAAAGAAATGTATCTACAGATTATTAATGAGATACATGCTATTTTTTACAAATTGGAAATTGTATTGACAATTTGTAAAAAACCGCCTATTTCTTCATGATGATTGCAAGAAAAGCCCTCACCACAATTCTTGAACTGGCAAAAGGATATCCGTTCATTGCCCTCACCGGCCCCCGCCAGGCAGGCAAAACCACTCTAAGCCGTATGGCGTTTCCCGATAAGCCATACGTCTCACTGGAAGATCCTGATACCCGCGAATTTGCAGCCTCCGATCCTCGCCGCTTCCTGGCGCGCTATCCGGATGGTGCGATACTCGATGAGGCTCAGCGATCTCCAGAGTTGTTTTCCTACCTCCAGACCCGTGCTGATATAGACGGTCGTATGGGGCTCTATATCCTGACCGGTTCCCAGCAGTTCGGCCTTTTATCAGGAATCACCCAGTCACTGTCAGGACGAGTCGGCATGGTCCAGCTCCTTCCCTTCTCTTCGGGAGAGCTACAGGAAGCGGGAAAGCTTCCAGAAACCCTTGACGCCATCCTCTACAAGGGATCATATCCTCCCCTCTATGATCGTAAACTTATCCCGGCCCAATGGTATGCGGGCTACGTCACTACTTATCTTGAGCGAGACATGCGTCAACTGACCAATATCCGCGACCTGGCAGTCTTCCAACGATTTATCCGGCTCTGTGCCGGTCGCACCGGCCAGCTTCTTAATCTTTCCTCTCTGGCGAACGACTGCGGCATTACCCACAACACTGCCAGGGCATGGATTTCGATTCTGGAAGCGAGCTACATTCTCTTCCTACTCCCTCCGCACCATCGCAACTTCAACAAGAGGCTGGTGAAAACACCAAAACTCTATTTTTACGACACAGGGCTTGCTGCATGGCTTTTGGGGGTGCAAAGCGCCGACCAGCTCGCCATCCACCCGCAAAGGGGAGCTTTGTTCGAGACCTGGGTCATGGGAGAACTGCTGAAGGGGCGATACAACAGGTCGCTCCCCTCGAATCTGTTCTTCTGGCGGGATAACACCGGAAATGAAGTTGACATCATAGTCGATCAGGGGCTGAAATTAATACCCATCGAGATAAAATCAGGCCAGACGATCAACGCGGATTACTTCTCCGGCCTGCGGAAATGGCTTTCATGGGCGGGGGACGAAGCGGGAAATTCCTATCTGATTTACGGTGGAGAGGAGAGTCAAGAGAGGAGAGATGGGAAGGTTGTGCCGTGGCGGAATGTGAAGGGAATTGCAGAGGTTTTGTAAATCAGACAAAACGGCGCCGGACGCTATAGATTTCTCCAAAGTCCATATCTGAAAAGGCGATTGCTATGGAATCAGTCTCACCAGGGACCAACACCTCCGCCTCTCCTACTGCCGAGCCTTGCGAGTTCAGGATGTCAAGCAGCTCACCGCTTTTAAGGCCATGTCTTTTCCCCAGGGAAAAGGCGATCCGGATTCCCTTCGGCATGCGCTTGACCATGTAAACCTCAGCCTGTCCGGTATCTGCCAATGCCTTTTCCAGGCGGCACGAAACGCCATAATTGAAAAGCAAAATAATGGCCAGTCCCGGAAAAAAAACAGCCGCCGCCCACCCCGCTGTAATGCCGTAATAGCGGCTAAGGTATGGGCCGTGACTTTTTCTTAAGCTTTGTTCATCCGCAGACACTTTGGCCAGAAAGACCAGGGCCGGATTGGTCTTCGTATCTCTAACATCCCGGACCTTTATCACATACTCACCCGGCAACGCTTTTGCGGAAACGATCACGTTCCCCCGCCACATCGTATTGCCCAGCCAGAAACCGGAAAAAACTTCACTGAATTCAAGAACCACTTCAGGGGAGTCTGTTTCTGCAACAAGGTCTTCCATCTTTTCCGACTTCTCCGGCATAACGCCGGTCAGGTCATATTGCCCATCTACCCGTGTGTAGAAGACATTAAATTCGTAGGTAAACCTTGATGCCAATGAATCCACCAGAACAATAGCAATCAAAATGCAAAAGACGGCCCCGACTCTGCCGGTCGTCTTTCGAAGGATGCGTAGTCGCTCAGGGGTCATAAGGCGACAATTGCAGTCTTGGTCTTAAGCCGGCGCAGAAAAAACAGCCCAGTTAAAACGGTTGGTAATAACAGGCTGAAGAAGGTTTTTACGAAGGTTGGCGTAAAAGCATCTTGCGCCAGGTTGGCAAAATACATCGCAATGCACAATTCAACCAGAAGCAGCACATCGAGAGTGATGATGACAAGCTTCTGTCCGAGGTTCAATTTGTCAACAACCGGGGCATCCATTTCGGCATCGCTGCTGAACACATTTATCATTTTCAGACTCCTTCAGACGAAATGTTCCGGACGGAACCTGGTCCCGTCCGGATTGTCTTACATGCAGCCGGCAGGATGCCGGCTCTACATAATCTATTTCTTGAAAATATCCGTCTTGCTGATATTCATGAGCCGTAAAGCCTTTCCCGGTTCTTTAAAATAAATCCGAACCTCGTCCCCTGAATCCCAGGTATAATCCGGCAGCGCAAAATACTCGGCCGGCACGCTGATTGTGACAAGAATCTTCTGACGCGGGGAATAGATGGTGATCTGTTTCTTGTCTCTGTCAACCGCAGGAAATTTCTTGGCTTTCTCAGTTATCTTATCATAGACCAGAGGGTGATTTCTATCAATATTTTCCTGCTCGTCAATGGAGACATAATCAATGGTCTTGAAATTCTGGGCGGCCTTGTCGAAGATGACAATTTGTTTCTTCTTGGTGTCCAGTTTCATGCGATAGCCGGCCTTGGGATCTGCGCCCATTTCCTGGAGATCAACCGGCTTCTGATAGGTCACCGGCGGCAGAAAACTGTAATCCGGATTCTTAGCATCGTGCTTAACATCCCGAATGAGGGTGACAGTCCCCTTTTCCTTGTCGAATTCAATCGCCCTTCCCTGATCCACCGTGCCAAATTCCGCACACCCGAAAAGAAATATCGGCAAAAGGATTGCGGTCATCATTGTCCATAATATTTTTCTGATCATATATCGACTCCTTGAATAGTATTTAGAGTTGGGGCGAATGATTATTCGCCCTTACCGATTTTTATGCAATTCAAGCATTTGCCTTTTTCGCGGCGATCTCCGCCTTGGCGCCTTTGATGAATGCCATAATGATATACAGTGAAAGGGCGGCAACCAAGCCCAGAATCAGCGCGGTCGCCGAGTTGTCCATCAGTGTGGCGGTATTCGGATACCATTTTCCAATGAACTTCAGAAGAATGGAAAGCGCACAGCCAACTACAGCCAAACCAAAGGCGACGCGGATGCCATAGCCCTTGATGTACTTGGTAGCCACGGAGCCGACCTGAGCGCCGATAGCCGCGCCGACCAGCATGATGATGGCCGCCACCAGTTCGGTTCTTCCTTTGAACGTATATGAAGCCGCACCGTAAAGACCTGATATCGCAACCTCAAAAAGGTCGGTTCCCACCGCAACATGTGTGGGGCAGCCGAGCAAATAGATCAACGCAGGCATTCGGATGAGACCGCCGCCGATTCCCAGAATACCAGCCAGCCAGCCAGTCAGAAAGCTCACGCCAATCGGCAACCAGGCTGAACAATAAATGCCCGCAACACTTAAGTGCACCATGGGCGGGATCTTCAGTTTATGGAAAGTTTTATGCCATTCGATACCGGTACTCAGGGCATCGACCTCTTTCCCTGCCTTGACTGCATCGCGATCCTTCTTCATTTTCTTCGCCACATCAGCAAAAACCGTCCACGCGATCAAGATCAGCAGCACCAGATAAATATATCGCACCACTTTCTCTACATTGCCGAGACGCTCCATCCACATGACCATCTGCGCGCCGACCTCAAACCCGCCGACAGTACCTATGATCATGATACACCCAAGCTTGTAATCGACATTGCCGAACTTGCCGTGTCTCATGGTGGAAATCAGAGACTTACCGGCCATGTGAGCAATGTCCGTACCAATGGCGAAAGCCATGGGAAACCCGAGTATATTCAGACCAGGGGTCACCATCCACGCTCCGCCCATACCAAAAAATCCGCCGATCACGCCAACGCCGACACCGAGAATGATCAGACCCGGCCAGAATATCTTAACGCCTGCTATGGGCATCAATACATATAACCATTCCATGCTATCCCCTCCTTAAACCGTTAAAATGAAATATCAATGTTCTGCAAGCTCTCTGTGTTCCAGGTCCAGACCCAAAAATTTCATAAAAAAATCGGCGACCGTGCCGAAAACAACACCGATGATCGGAATCAGAACGACCGTAACCACGGTGAAATAGAGGTGGCTTTCGTTATAGAGGTTGGCCCACCAGGCCTCCCATGCCGGCAATCCGCGGGTGTCGGCCACAATAACCATCATGTCAATTTTGCCACCTCCGGCAGCCATCGCCAGAGCCGGCAGCAACAGCATCAAACTGGTTCCGCTTATAACAAGCGATGCCATGCGCCTGTAAATCTTTTTAAAATGCTTCCTCATGGGTGTAATCCTCCAATAATTGTGAATGTTACGGGTTGAAATTACCGAACGACCAGAACTGAACACGGCGCGTAGGTCACAACTTTTCCGGCCACGCTATTTTCTTTTTGCGCCATGTTCACTGTTTTGTCCAATTTATGACGAGCCTTAAATCTGGATCAAAATTGTCCAAAAACAACCAAAACTTTTGTATTTCACCTCCCTTTTTAAAATGTATAAGCGCAAACTTTTGATTCAATTCCAATCTTTTCCTGATTGCCTTTTGTTTTGACTGAGTCGTACGCAACATGCGTACCATTGCACAATATTTATCCTGCAATATTTCACTTTATGCTTGTAATATTCTAATAATATGGATTATATTTTACGCATTATTATGTTGTCTCGACGACGATAATCGTGCAATTCAAAAATAGCGCTTGTTTTTTGCACGATATTTGCTAACATCTTGCACGATATGACGGTTGATTGCGATACCTGCACGATTGTTTTGCACAATAAATAGGGGGGCAGATGAGATTGTTTTTCAGGGAGTCTTATACCGCAAGATATTTCCTGTTTTCTGAAAAATTTTACAAATGGAGCATTCGCAAAAAACTGCTTACAGCCATCCTGCCCCCTGTAATCTTTATCATTCTGGTCACCGGGTTTGTTTCCAACTGGTTTTCTTCCAGATTCCTGAACATGGCGCTGGAACGATCCTCACGGTTGCAATGTCTTGCCCAGGGGCATGAAATCGAGAGTTTGCTGGAAAGATGCCGGATTGATCTGATAACACTGTCCCAACGTCCTTCCGGCAAAGATGACTTGAAGAAGTTTCTGGCCATTCATAAACAGACCGGGGGGGATTTCTATCGGGAACTCGCCTACATCGGAGCCGACAGCGCCAAACGATTTTTTCTTCTGAATGTCGGGCCGTCGGTCCTGGAGCTTCGCCCGGATCAGCTCTCCGAGATCAAGCCCAATCCCCTGGTTATATTTGAGCATATTCGGTCCCTGGGTTCCGGCCAGTTTTATCTCTCTGATATTGCAGAAACGTTCTATCCGCTGCCTCTGGATAAAAATGGACATGCCCTTACCACGGTTGTCCTGCGGATGGCTGTTCCGTGCCTGGGTCCGGATGGCCAGACCGAGGGATTCCTGATTCTGGGTATTGATGTCCATCACCTTAGAAACATTCTGTCCCTGTTCAATTCATCCCAGTCGCCCCTTCATGCATTTTCCCGTACGCCCGAACTCCGTTACGCCTATATCTTCGATCGCCACGGCTGGATGCTGTTTCAATCGGAGAATCTTGAGGAAAAGGGGGCAGTGCTTTCAACCTCAAAAATCCGGTCCGGTTTAACAGGGACCATCAGCAAGCCTGGCTTTGCTACTGCATTCCGGCCAGATCCGGAACATGAATCGTTCTGGAAAATGGTTGTTGATGTTCAGGCCGGAAATCATGGGGCCCTCACGATTGACGAAAAAGGAAATCAGACCCGATCCCAGACTGACAATTACTATCTGGCATATACGCCCATAAGGTTCCAGTCCGCCCCTGAAGGGGCCGACAAGGAAATCATTCTGGGCCTTGCTTATCTGGACAGGACCAGGCTGACCCTGGCTGCACAGATACGTCAATACGACATATTGTTTGTCCTTACGATTCTTACCGTCATTGTTATCACCGCCGTCATTTACGCAGTCAATCGTAAAATTACGCGCCCCATGCTGGATCTGGCGAAATCGGTTTCCGAAATCGACCCATTAAAGCCTCTTGAAGAAATCAACACCCCCGATCTGGATCATGAAACGACCCTGCTGAAAAACGCGATCAACAGTATGATTATGACGATGGCTAACCAGCTTGAGGAAATCAGGAGAAAGGACAGACACATACAGATTGCGGGTCAACGCGAGAAAATCAGGCTGGATGAGGAAACACCTATTGCTGCATCCTCCCCTCCGGCGTTATTCAATGATCTTGTCGGATACAGCCCTACGCTTGAATTGCTGAAATCGGAAATTCTGAAGGCGGCAAGCATTACCGCTGACGTGTTAGTCACCGGCGAAACCGGAACCGGCAAGCAATTGACATCGGAAGCCATTCACCATAACAGCTCAAGGAGAAACGAACCGTTCATTACCATCAATTGCGGAGCCCTGGATGAGAACCTTCTTCTGGACGCGCTTTTCGGGCATGTCAGCGGTGCTTTTTCAGATGCCAAAACAGGCAGGAAGGGTGCATTTCTTGCCGCCAACAAAGGAACGCTTTTCCTGGATGAAATCGGGAACGCCTCGCCAAAGGTTCAGCAGGCGCTGCTCCGAACGCTTTCCGCACAAAAAGTTAAGCCCCTGGGGTCAGACACGGAAATCGGCATTGACGTAAGGCTGATATCCGCCACAAACGAAGATCTGAAATCCCTGATTGATCGCGGCATTTTTCGGGAAGATCTTTATTATCGCCTGAAGGTCATCTCCATTACCACGCCTCCTCTTCGTGAACACAAGGAGGATATTCCAGCGCTGGTCGATTGTTTCATTAAGGAAGCGTCGAAGAGAATGCAAAAAGAGGGGATCGGGTTAAGTCGCGGCACCCTGGAACGCCTTAAAAATTACAATTGGCCGGGCAATGTACGGGAGCTTAAAAACTGCATTACCCGTGCAGTGGCCATGGTGGAAACAGATGTGATTCAAACCGAAGACATCCGGCTTGAAGAGGCTTCCGAAGATATGCCGATTATCATGACGGAGCCACCCCTCTCTCTGTCAAAAGCCAAGGATAGCAAAAGTTTAAAAGAATCTTCTCATGCAGATCTTCCGGAGTTAAGCAAAAGACAGCAAAAAGTCTTCCCTGCGATTCTTAAAAAAGGCGGAATTACCCGCCTGGAATACCATGAACTTATCGGAGCGGACATGTCAACCCGCACTGTCCAGTACGATCTGCAGGATATGGTCAAAAAAGGTTTCTTGATTAAATCCGGAAATGGCCCTACAACAAGATATTATCTCGCAACTATTAGCTGATTTTTATGTAAAGAATATACGGCCTTGATCATCGTTTCGGCCAGTTGGGTTTATTTCGTAGGGGGCGAATCTTGTATTCGCCCTTTCGATAGGGCGAAT
>CAIMCT010000316.1 GCA_903839535.1 uncultured Desulfobacteraceae bacterium | reverse complement strand
GCCACCGTTTCCGTAGGTATACTGCGAACTGGCATAATCTGCGCTTTTCATAAACTCCCTCTCCCAGCGGGGGAGGGTTGGGGTGGGGGATCAAAAACGTAAAATTATGCCGGTTCGCAGTATATCATGAGAGTCCAGGGCGAGCGCATAAGCCTCGTCGATAAAAAGAACCCCATCCCGAACTTTGTCGATTACCGTCTTTAGCTTTGTAATACTTGCGCCCTGAACATCGCCGATGAGATTACCCCGTGAGACAGTGACCACTTTTGGTTTTTCGATACATCCCATCCCGAACAGCAGGTCTCCCATCAGGTGTCCTACCGTTGTTTTTCCCGTGCCGGGAGGGCCGATAAAGAGCATGTTTCCAGGATGTACCTGAATTTCTCCACTTCCTTCCTCTAAACCTTCCGCTTATTCCAGGTCGAACTCGATAGCGGTAAGGGATTCTTCCAATTTTTCCTTGACAGGCCCCAGGCCGAGCATTTGATCCAGTTCCAGTCGGGCCTTTTCCAGAACTCGTTCGTCCCGGTGAACCAGGGGCGGGAGGTCATCCATGGTGATGATCTTGCCTGAACGATCAGATCTGCTTGCGTGATTCTGAAAAATTTCTGAGACGAGATTAAGAACACCGCCTGCGTTTCCAAAGCTCTTACGAGACATGCGTCGCCTCAGCAGGCTCCGTATCCGCCCGGAAACTCCTTCCGACAGACGGTATCCTTGTTTTCTCAATACCTTCTCGAAAATTTCCAGACACTCCTCAGCCGTATATACTGCGAACCGGCATAATTTTACGTTTTTGATCCCCCACCCCAACCCTCCCCCGCTGGGAGAGGGAGTTTATGAAAAGCGCAGATTATGCCAGTTCGCAGTATAATTGGCAAAGCGGATACGCAGGTGAGCGGGAAAGCGCCGCTCCAGCCCTTCATCCATTGCGAAGAATTCGTGCATCCGGTCCTCATAGCCTGCAAGGATGATGGCCATTTCGTTACGATAGTTCCAGGCCATGGGCACAAGCGCCTGGATGGCTTCTCTGGGTCCCATAGATTGTTTATCTCCAAACTGATGCGCCTCATCAATGAACAGTGCGCTTCCCCTGCAAGATTCCAGAAGTTGCTGCATTTTCTGCCGTGTTTCATTTTGGTAGGGACTCATGACGGTTGAAGCTGTGACTTCCCGGACATCGGTTCGCTCAATCAGCCCCAGGGCGTTGAAAAAACGGGCGATGAGCCTTGCCACCATTGTTTTCCCGGTACCCGGAGAACCGTAGAAAATCATGTGTAAGGTTTCTTCCGGCAGTTCGGATTCCCCGTCCTCAAGCTTTTGCCGCAGGCTTCGGGCTTTCTGTTCGATGTTAAGGATGGCGATTTTAAGATCCTTCAGCCCAGTCAGTTCATTTATCTCTTGTTTAATCTCTGTGATAGCTGTCTCATTGAGGGGTGGCAGTTGTAATACCTTTGCCAGTGTTACTTGTCTTTGTCCTTCCTGTGCCTGGTTTAATATCCGAATGACTTTCTGGGCAGCCAACCGAAGGCTTCCATTACGGGCAAGGGCCTTGGATATGGCATCCAGGCCTACAAGCTGGAAGTCGTGATGCCGCTCCATACGCAAGAGGGCGCCTTTGACTTCGCAGTCCTGAATGTTTCTGATTTCATCGAAATTGACATTCGTGTAGTGTTCCGGTGGCAAGAATCCGATGTGTCTCAGATACAGGCATGTTTAGATATCCTTTTTGCGTTTAGCACATTAGCGGACACAAGAGCGTATGTTTTGGTGATTCTGTATAGACATCATCCGCCGCTTTTGTAATCCACTTGGACACCCCTTCGGAACAAGGCATCTTTCAGCTTATTAAGGAATTCCGGCGGTGGAACCCCCACAACAAACATTTGGCCATCTTTGTCCAGCGTGATTTCCAACCGGCTCTGTTCCTTGACATCGGAATCCTCCATCTGTCCCAAATCCTGAAGATGGAGGATTCTCTGGTTTTCAGATCCCCGGCATGTGTAGATTCCAGCCGACATCTTATCGAAGCGGCCATCCACAAGGACATCGGTAAAGGACAGCATTCGATCCAAGTCCGGATCATTTTTCGCCACCAGCTCGTCCAGGGTATGCCCCGAATAAACCCAGGTATTTTTGCCGGCCAATTTCATACAGGCCAGAAGCTCCGCCACAGCATACGGCTGTTCGGTAGGCTCCCCTCCGCTGACCGTGACACCCTCTATTGTTTCATTTTTGAGGATTGTTTCCGCCAAAACGTGAGGATCGACAAGGCTGCCGCTTTCTTTCGACCAGGTTTCCGGAGCAATACAGTCATCACAGTGAAGAGAGCATCCCTGAACCCAAACCACGGCCCGTATTCCCGGCCCAAGGACGTCACGAACAGCCAGTCGCCAATCGTGTATCCGCAATGCAGATTCTTTATTATCGATATTATTGGTCATCTTCAGAAAATTCCGACAGGACTTTTAGGCAATGACTTATGTTCAATTAAAAAGCCGGTCATGATTTACCATGAAGTGTTTAATGAACTGGGCCGGAGATTGGTGTTAGGGGATGTTGAACAGTGGATAGGGTCGGTATTGAAAGAGAAACTCATAAATTCTGAAAAGATAAATCGGTTGTAACTGATGGTTAGGATTAATTCCAGATAACCTCTATTTCCCGAATCTTTTTGAATTCCCTATCGCTTGAAATAACAGGGATGTCAAGCCACTTGGCAGTTGCAAGAATAAGACGATCATGCAGTTCGGAAAAATTTACGGTTTCGGCGGTTCGTAAAATATCAGAATCTAAATCAGCAATCATATACTTTGAAGAATTTTCCACTCGTTTCAGAGTGTCCTGCAAATTAACCGTAATGCGATTTTTTTCAGACCGATACATGATTTCCATCAGACTGATGATCGAAATGAATAGCACTTCGTCACTTTCTTCAATTGAATCAAGAATGCATGCCGCTTTCCGTCCGATTTTTCCTGTGCCTGCAAAATGCCGAACCATCGTAACCGTATCAAGCAGATATTGCATGTCAGATCACCCGTTGAAGAATCGCATCCTGTAGTTGGTGTCTGACGTGGCTTAGTTCATCTTCCAGACTGATGAGTTTCTCAAATCCGACATCTTTCCACATACCTTTTAGGCTCTGATTTTTCGGAACCGGTATTTTTCTTTCATCAAGAAGAAATTGTATATAAGTTCTGACATTATCAAGATCGGTATTCGGAATAAATGACAGATTTCTGATAATGGCACTTTTTGTCACGGCAGCGATATTCACAGGTTCCTCTCTTTCGGATGATGATAATTCTGTTTCTGAAATGTCAGTTCCTCAATCCAACAGCTTTCCGAACAGACTATTCATATCTTAAAACACGTCCTACTCACATTCTTTACATTTTAAAATTGCTATAACTCTTTATCCTTTATTCTGAGTTCATATCGTTCCGGCTCACCGGACCCGCGCAGTTTGCGGGGTCCGCAAGGATAATGTCCGTCAAATGTTGGCGCAAAGCTTCCAGTTGGCCGCTGTCATTGCCGGAGAACTGAATACAAAACCTACGCCTGTTCCGGCAGTTGCTGATTTGAAGGTAACAAAAATCCACATTGACATTCTTCAGGTTGTGCTGCCTGGCACCGCGAACAGCGATGCGATTCGATGTCATCGGGAATTCCAATCACATAAACACAAAGCCCAGAGGGGGTAATAATTATGAATTATGAATTATGAATAAAAAAACATCCAACCTTCTCATAGGCGTTGCTTTTCCTTCATCCTTCATCCTTCATAATTCTTTTGCCGATCACCTCAATTGCTCTACTAAGGGCATCATCCAGTTTATCCGGCTGTGTACCTCCGGCCTGAGCCATGTCGGGTCTGCCGCCGCCGCTGCCGCCGACTATGGCGGAAATCTCCTTGACGATGTTGCCTGCATGAAACCGCTTCACCAGGTCTTTGGTGACCAGGGCGATCAAAAGGACTTTTCCGGCAGCTTCGCTTCCCAGAACCACAACCCCTGATTGGATTTTATCCTTGAACTGATCCCCCATGTCCCGAAGCGCTGTCGGCGAATCGGCCGAGACTTTTTTCACCAGAACCGAAATACCCTGAATCGTCTGGATGTCATCCATCGCCGCAAGCATCGACCCGGCCGTCAGTTGCGATTTGAGCTTTTCCACCTCTTTCTCAAGTGTTTTTTGAAGAGACAGCATTTTTTCGATGCGAACAGGCATTTCTTCAGGCTTGATTTTCAGCAGGCCGGCGCTCTCCTGTATCATGCGAAACGATTTTAGGATATGGTCCAAAGCTGCTTCGCCGGTAAAGGCTTCAATACGCCGGACTCCGGAAGCCACACTGGCCTCCGAAATGATTTTAAACACCCCGATGTTTCCGGTGCGCTGTGTGTGTGTGCCGCCGCAGAGTTCCTTGCTGAAAGTCTCCAGTGAAATGACGCGGACCCGATCCCCGTATTTTTCCTCAAACAAGGCGGTGGCACCGGATTTAAAGGCAGCCTCGGCATCCATTTCTTCAATATGAACCGGAACGTTTTCCCGAATCCGCTGATTCACGATTCTTTCGATTTTATCCAGAGAATCGGAATCCACCTGGGAAAAATGGGTAAAGTCAAAACGAAGCCTTTCCGCACTGACTAATGATCCAGCCTGCTTGACATGATCTCCGAGTACCGTACGCAGGGCGGCGTGAAGAATATGGGTGGCGGTGTGGTTGCATGCTGTAGCTTCGCGCTGAACGGCATCAACAACAAGGGTAACGGCATCTCCTTTTCGAATGCATCCGGAGAGAACAGTTCCCTGATGAATAATAATTCCGGCTGGGTCCTTTAGAGTTCCTGTCACCTTGATTCCAAGTTCTGGATTGGCATCGCCTCCGGAGATAGCGCCAATATCCCCGACCTGGCCGCCGGATTCGCCGTAAAACGGGGTGATGGCGGTAACGATATCAACGGTCTCTCCAGCCAAAGCTTGCGAAATTTCCAGCCCCCCTGTCGCCAGAACCAGCACAGTCGCGATGCAGGACTGCTGACGATAGCCCACAAATTCCGGACGGATGCCCCCGGCTGAAAGCTGTACAAACGCATCGCCTGTGCTGGCGAATTTCGTCACGGACCGGGACTGGCTCCGCTGAGTTTCCATGGAAGATTCAAAACCGGTCATGTCCACGGTCATTCGTTCATCCCGAATCACATCCCGAACAATGTCCACCGGAAACCCGAATGTGTCGTAGAGCTTGAACACCACATTTCCGGGAACCTCTGTCTGGCCTTTGGCCTTCATGTCCTGAAGGGTATCGTTTAACAGCTTGAGACCGTTATCCAGGGTTTCGGAAAAACGGCATTCTTCATTCTGGATCACATTCGTTATGAAGGCAAAAGCATCGGACAGCTCCGGGTAGGCTGGCTTCATAAGATCGCAAACCGCGCCTGCGGTTTTGTGAAGAAACGGCCTGGTCAGACCGATGTTTCGGCCATATCTTATGGCCCGCCGCATGATCCGCCGAAGGACATACCCCCTGCCATCATTGGACGGCAAGACCCCGTCTCCGATCAGAAAGGCGGCTGCCCTGCTGTGATCGGCAATGACCTTCATGGCCACATCGCTTTCATGGGAATCTCCGATACGTTTCCCGCAGAGAGCTTCGGCCTCTTTCATGATGGGCATGATCAGATCGGTGTCATAATTGGTGTCCACATTCTGTACAACGGAGACGATCCGCTCAAGGCCCAGGCCAGTATCTATGCTGGGTTTTGGAAGAGGCGTCATTTTGCCGGTTTCATCCCGGTTAAACTGCATGAACACCAGATTCCATATTTCCAGATAACGGTCGCATTCACACCCCACCCGGCACTCCGGCTGTCCGCATCCGTAGCGTTCACCACGGTCGATCAGGATTTCCGAACAAGGGCCGCAAGGGCCGGTATCTCCCATTGCCCAGAAATTGTCCTTTTCGCCAAACCGGACAATCCGCTCTTCAGGAATGCCGATGTTTTTGTGCCACAGGCCGTATGCCTCGTCATCATCCAGATACACGGAGGCATACAGTTTATCCGCCGGCAGGCCATAGCCGTTGATCATCAGATCCCAGGCAAATTCAATGGCTTTTTCCTTGAAATAATCCCCAAAAGAAAAATTTCCCAACATTTCAAAAAATGTGTGGTGCCTGGCGGTATAGCCAACATTTTCAAGGTCATTGTGCTTGCCGCCTGCCCGGACACATTTCTGGGAGGTAACGGCGCGGTCATACCCGCGTTTTTCCTCTCCGAGAAAAGTGCGTTTGAACTGAACCATGCCCGCGTTTGTGAATAACAGGGTGGGATCATCCTGTGGAACCAGGGATGAACTTCTGACCTGCTGGTGTGAATGTTTTTTGAAATATTCCAGGAATTGCCTGCGTATCTCGTTGCCCGTCATAGTTCGCTCCATTAAAATAAAAATAGGTTATTAGGCTAACGGCTTGATAACGATTCTAATCCTTCAGACTTTTGTCTTCAGCCTTAATTGTTTGTTTGGATTCCTCTTCCTTCTTGACGACAATTCCCATGCTTTCCCTGACCCGTGTCAAAATGGATTGATAAGTTTCCGGATTCTCCACAAAATAGGTCTTGACGTTTTGCCGGCCCTGCCCGATCCTTTCCCCTTGATAGGCGTACCAGGAACCGCTTTTTTCAATGATGCCCGCCTCGACACCAACATCCAGGAGGTCTCCCGCCGCAGAAATGCCTTCGCCATAGAGTATATCGAATTCCGCTTCCCGAAATGGCGGAGCCAGCTTGTTTTTTACAACCTTGACTTTGGTGCGGTTTCCCAACTGTTCCTGAGCATCCTTGATGGGAGTGGTGCGGCGAATATCAAGCCGGACAGATGCATAAAATTTCAATGCATTGCCACCGGTCGTGGTTTCAGGATTTCCAAAAACAACGCCGATTTTGGAACGAATCTGGTTGATGAAAATCACACATGTCATGGTCTTGCTGATGGTTCCGGTCAGTTTTCGCAGAGCCTGGGACATGAGCCTGGCCTGAAGCCCCATGTGGGAATCCCCCATATCGCCTTCGATTTCAGCACGGGGAACCAGCGCCGCCACAGAGTCGATGACCACGATATCAATGGCTCCGCTTCGCACCAGCATATCGGTGATTTCAAGGGCCTGCTCCCCGGTATCAGGCTGAGAAATCAGCATTTCATCACAATTGACTCCGAGCTTGCGTGCATAAATCGGGTCCAGCGCATGTTCGGCATCAATAAATGCGGCGATTCCACCCTGACTTTGGGCGCTTGCAACCGCATGAAGGGCCAGCGTAGTTTTCCCCGATGATTCCGGACCGAATATTTCAACCACCCTTCCCCTGGGAAGGCCGCCTATACCAAGGGCCTTGTCCAGAGCCAGAGATCCGGTGGAAATAGTGGGAATGTCCTGTACGACCCGACTTCCCAGCTTCATGATAGAACCTTTACCGAACTGGCGTTCTATCTGAATCATTGCCGCATCAACTGCTTTTTCCTTTTCCGGCATGGTACTCATGCGCCCTCCTTCGTTAAACTGTGAATGGTGAATAGTGAATAGTGAAGTAACATAAGCGTTCAGGCCTCCCCCCAGCGGGGGGAGGTTGGGAGGGGGGAAATCACTTGCCCCACCCCGGCCCCCTCCCGATGGGAGAGGGAGTGAACGGTTTCGTTAGACCGGCAGGGTAAACTGCGGCTCGCCCAACATGAATTCGCCGCGGGAAATCCATTCCTTCAGGGTTGCAGCGATTTCCCTGGCCCTGACCATACTGGACAATGGAACGGTCTGAACATCCTCGCCGTTCAAATGGATCGTTCCGCTTTTAAGCTCCGCATAGCTGACCTGGCCCAGGCTTCGGGAGATACCGTTGGGATAATCAAAGCCATAGTCCAGAATCTGGGTAAATATTTCTTCATCCGAAACTCCGGTATATTGGGCTATTTCTTCGTTCAAAACCGGAATCGGGATTCCCAGACCGACCGACAGCGAACAGCCATATCCCAGAATACTCACCCCGACTAGCCATCGGGGACTCATTTTTTTCAGATCTCCCATGACCCACAATGTTCCGGCAGGAGTTACCGGAACCCCTGCCGGAGTACGTTTGGCGGAAGGTTTATGCTGGGTTCCGTGCCAGGTCACATAGCCTTCCGCACCTCCCAGAAATATCCGGGTTCCCAGTCCAATGGTCTGGTAGTAGGGGTCGTTAAACAGCGGGCTGAGCGAACCCGACGTACTGTAGTTGGCGTTTCCTGCCCTGGGCTTCAGGGTCCCCATGTATGTATAAACAGTTTTTTTGGTCAGATTCACGGCGCAGTTGTAATTCTGGTATCCATTTCTGGGATTGCAAAGCATGGCGTTGGGAAGGTTTTGAAGGGTGATTTCCTTTTCAACATACCGGTTGGGATAGCAGTCCGTGCCGTAGGCAGTGGCTTTCAGAAATACCCGTTTTCCGGCAACCAGATCCTGAATCACATGTCCGCCCCCGTAATTGAATTCGCCGGGATAGACCTTGTTTAAAGGGTCATCTTCACAGGGTTCCGTGGCACCGATATAACAATCCACAGCGGCAAGACCGCCGTAAGCCGGAACATTGTTCATCCAAACTTTGGAAGCTTTGATGCCAGGCATCGAATGTCCAAAATTGATAAATGCGCCGGATGAACACATGGGCGCAAAAGTGCCGGTTGTAACCACATCCACATACAAGGCTGCTTCAACCGGGCCTTTATCTTTAACAATATCAGTCATTTCTTCGGCGGTGACCACCACAACCTCACCGGATCTGATTTTGTCATTGATTTCTTTATAAGTCTTGGTAACTTTGTGTTTTTTCATGAACGAAAAATCTCCAATATAAAAACATGCTGAAGGTCCAGGCTGATGGCTTTTATCGAAGTCTTCAGCCTGACACAATGTGGCGTTGGCTTCCAGCCTGCG
>CAIMCT010000315.1 GCA_903839535.1 uncultured Desulfobacteraceae bacterium | reverse complement strand
TCCCCCTTTTCCAAAGGGGGAAGTATCATTTTCATATATGGGGTGATCGGATTTAAGAAAGATACATTTTTTTTGTGTTTGACTATCTGGCCTGTCATTCAAATGAATAATTTTCTTTGAGATAAAAGAGTTGAAATTTTGTTGAAGTTGTGAGAAATAAGACCATTGAAGATTAATGAAGGGAGGTGATCGGTTGGGAAGTGTCATTAAAAAAAGAAGAAAGAAAATGAGAAAGCATAAACATAAAAAGCTTTTGGCACGTACACGCCACCAGAGAAGGAAAGGTAAATAAGATGCCTGGAATCTTTTCTGTACAAAGAAAAAGCACTTTCGCTTAACGGATTTCGCCGTCGCGTCGGTGCTTTTCTTTTTCCAGCTTGACAATGCTGGTAATCCACTAACTGGGCATTCAGGTATTGCTGCAAAGTCTTTAATTGTACCCTTTAAGATATTTCAGGAATTCAGCACTGGTTGAAAGCACAACAGAACTGTTATCGCCCAAAGTTTCATTGTAAACCTCGAGGGATTTGATAAACGAATAGAATTCCGGGTCAACGCCGTATGCTTGGGCATAGAGTTTTGTGGCTTCGGCATCGGCTTTGCCCTTAATTTCCTGAGCGGTCCGGTATGCCTCGGAAGTTATGCGTTTTAAATCCCTTTCCTTTTCGCCCATGATTTTGGCGGCCTCCCCCTTTCCTTCCGAGCGAAACTTCTCTGCTATCTGCTTGCGTTCGGCGATCATTCGGCCATACACGGATTCCCGGACCTGTTCCACATAATTGATGCGTTTGATTTTGACATCCACCAGCTCAATACCAAAAGGAGACAATTTGGGTTGCGCTTGTTCCAGAATTCCCTGGGTAATTTTATCCCTTCCCGCAGCAATCTGTTCCATCTGTTCTTTTTGAATATCTTCCAGGCCGATTTCAAATGTATCCAGCTCCCGGTTACTCCGTCTGACCGCCTCAATTAGGCGGTAGGATGTAATAAAATTGCGGGTTGCCGGGTCAATGATGTCATCCAGTCGTCCCTGGGCGCTGACCGTATTGTTGACGGTCTGAAAGAACTTGACCGGATCTACGATTTTCCAGCGGGCAAAAACATCCACCCATATATAGGTTTTATCCAATGTAGGAATCTGACCGGGATCACCGTCCCACAAGAGAAGATTTTTCGGGAAATATGTGGCTTCCTGGATAAAAGGCACCTTGAAATATAGCCCTGGCGCCTGTTTGGGGGTGTCAACCACGCGGCCCCACTGGGTGACCACAACCTGTTCGGTTTCATTGACAATATATGCCGATGTATAAGTAATAAAAAGGGCGATGCCGGCAGCGATGATTAATAAAATTTTTGAATTCATTTTGAGGCCCCTCTGTTTTTCCCGAGGTTAAGAAGAGGAAGAAGATTGCTTTGATCTGAGTCAACGATATATTTTTCACCGATTTTTGGGAAAATACTGCTCATCATTTCCAGATAAAGACGACGTTTGGTGATATCCTTGGCTTTTGCGTATTCAGCATAAAGAGCGCTAAATCTTGAGGCATCCCCTTTTGCACGGTTGATGCGATCCAGGGCGAATCCCTCGGCAGCCTTGATTGTCCGGTCCGCCTCCCCGCGTGCTGTAGGAATAGCCTTGTTGTAGTCTTCCTTGGCTTGATAAATCATTTTTTCTTTTTCCTGAACCGCCTGGTTGACTTCATTAAATGAAGGCTGAACCGGATCAGGAACGTTGGTTTTTTTCATTTCGATGGTTACAACGTTAATGCCTGATTCGGCGTTATCCAGTTCACTTTGAAGGATGTTCCTGGCTTCAATCGCAATTTCTTCCCGCTTGCTGATTACTTCGTTCACACTGCGGTCTCCAACGACAAGGCGCATGGCGGCTTCCGACATGTCCAGCAGCAGACGACGGATATCCTTGACCTTGAACAGAAAATTGTAGGGATCCTTGATACGGTATTGCACAATCCAGGGAACCAGCGCCACATTCAAATCACCGGTCAGCATCAACGTAACGCCGGCATCTTCGTTGTTTGCAGAAATCTTCCGCTGGTCTCCTTCACGATTAGTGCTGAAACCGAATTCCTCTTTATAAATGCGGCGGACTTTAACCTTGGTTACTTTTTCAATGCCGGTGGGCAGTTTGAAGTTCAAACCGGGTTGGGTTGTCCTTACATATTCGCCAAAGCGCTGCACCACGCCTACCTCATCCACATCTACGGTATAAAACATGGAAACTCCCAAAAACAACACAACAGCCAGAACAATCACAATCGGGCCACCAGGGAGTTTGATATTTTTCAGTTTGTCGGCAAGTTCATCAAATTGCGGCATATTGGGGCCGCTTTTGCTCTGCTGCTGTTCTTTTAATTTTTCCCAGTCCCAGCTCATAGATATTTCCACCGTAAAGTTAATAACAGGGGGTTATTGATTATTTTACATCATTTAAATTACATGGCGTTTCAAGTCAAAAAATAGAGATGTCAGAGGTTTTTTTTCAAGGTGTCCAGTTGTATTCGCGCATCTTTCACAGCGGATTCCTGTTCGTATCCTTGAGCTTTTTTTGTGGCCAATTCAATGAATTCATAGCCTTTTGTAAGATCACCCATTCTGCCATAAGCCAAGCCCAGCCCCGTGTAAGCCGGAGCATATTCCGGATTCAGCTCAGTAGCTCGGGAAAATTCCAAAACAGCGGCATCAATTTTACTGATTTGTAAAAATTTCATACCGTTGTCAACATGCCGGGAAGGGGTATCAAGCGCTGCCTGGTGATATGCTATGATAGGGCCGCAGGCAGCAGTAAAGAAAAAAACACAGGCAATCGAACAGATCAGGTTCGTCCAATCTGCATGATGGTCTGCATGATGGTCTGAATGATGGTCTGCATAACGATTTTTCTTTATTGAGACAGAAGGTTTGGAATTATTGAACATATCGCTTGCTGTTTTATCAAGATTTCGTGTTTTTCAATGAAACTGCGTGGGTTATAAACAAAGGATGTCGGGAAGTCAATATCCTAAACGCTAAACACGGCCGCCGCTCCATCTCAACTTGGCTTTTACCAAATCAAAATAACGTTGACCAGGGAGCTTGATCATCAGCACCGGATAGGGGCTTTTCTGTATCCTGATCGTGTCGTTGTTGTGGAGTTCAATGCCGGACTGGCCATCAAATGTGACCAGCACATCCGAAGCCTCTTTCTCAAGTACGATGGTAACAACAACCGAATCCGGGATTATCAGGGGTCGGATGGTCAGGGTAAACGGGCAGATGGGAGTCAGAATGATGCCTGGAACAGTAGGATGAACGATGGGGCCACCGGCCGCAAGGGAATATGCAGTTGAGCCGGTTGGGGTGGCTACAATGAGGCCATCAGCCCTGTATGTGGTTAAATAATGATTGTCGAGAAGGGTTTTGATACTGGCAAGGCGCGCCAGTGCGCCTTTGTTGATGACCAGATCATTAAGAACGGTTTCGGAGGCGATCAGCCGATCCTCTCGAAGGATATCTGCCCGAAGACGCATTCGAGGGCTGGTTGTAAAATCCTGATGAATGATGGCCGTGACAGCCTCAAACAGATTGTCTTCAGAGATTTCAGCCAGAAAGCCAACTTCACCAAATTTTACCCCTGAAACGGGTATGGGGGCATCGCCTATCCACCGGACAGCGCTTAAAAATGTTCCGTCACCTCCCAAAACCAGAACACAAAGCAGGTCGTTCGGTGCATGAGATGATCGGGAATCGGAAACAGCGCGATTAGGAGAAAACATCTCTTTTCTGAAGACTTCGATATCCCTGGATTTCAGCCAGATTTCGAGTTCGTCGGCCTTCTGAATGGCCAGATGATCGTTTTTTACGACCAGCCCAATGCGTTTCACAAATTTAATGGCCTCTGAGTTGATTTATCTAAAATATCCATCATAATTTTCGTTGGATGTTAAAGAATTCCAACACAAAAAGCAAATTCTTTTGTCTTGACTCGTTCTGACTGTTTTTATATTAAGGGGGAAGTTCTGGCAAAGTACTATATACTTATAATAAATTGAAGAGGAGGAGAACAAGGGTTATGAAAAAGAATTCCATGAATAAGCAGCTCACTACCGCCATCGTTGCAGTGCTGATGGTACTGACGTTTATAGGGTCCGGCATTGCAGCCGATACCATCAAGATAGGTATTGCCGGCGCTCACAGCGGAGACTTGGCTTCTTATGGACTGCCGATTGTCAAGGCAGCCAAGTTGTTGGTCGAGGACGTGAACGCCAAGGGCGGAATCCTGGGTAAACAGGTTGAAGTCATTGCAGAAGACGATGTATGCAAACCGGAAGTCGCCACAAATACGGCAACCAAGCTGGCGACTGCGGGCGTAACGGTGGTTGTGGGCCATGTTTGCAGCGGTGCGACAAAAGCGGCGTTAGATATTTATAAAGAGTCCAAAATCATTACAATGTCCGGTTCTGCAACGAATCCGGACCTCACCCAGAGCGGAAAATATCCCAACTTTTTCCGAACCATCGCTTCCGATGATGCTCAGGCCAAACTGGAAGTCGATTTTGCTCTGGACACCCTGAAGCTCAAAAAAATTGCCGTGCTTCATGATAAAGGCGATTATGGAAAAGGTCTTGCCGAATTTGCAAAAACATTCATTGAAAAATCCGGAAAAGGCGAGGTTGTTCTTTTCGAAGGGGTAACTCCCGGAGCTGTGGATTATTCATCGGTTGTCAACAAGGTTAAGAAATCAGGTGCAGAAGCGATTATTTTCGGTGGATATCATCCTGAAGCCTCAAAAATTGTCAGTGAGATGCGAAAAAGCAAGATGAAAACTGTTTTTATTTCTGACGATGGTGTTAAAGATGAAACTTTTATCAAGGTTGCCGGGAAATATGCGGAGGGTGTCTATGCAACCGGCCCCATGGATACTTCAACCAACCCGATGGACAAGCTTGTAAAAGAAGCCTATAAAAAAGCCTACGGCGAAGATGTTGGAGTGTTTTCCATCAACGGATATGCAGCCACCCAGGCGCTTTTAAACGCCATTCAGAAAGCCGGATCTACCGATTACGATGCTATTGTCAAGGCGCTGCGGACCGAATATGTTGATACGCCGCTCGGAAAAATCAAATTTGACGATCGCGGGGATGCCATTGGCGTTGGATTCTCAGTTTATCAGGTTAAGAACGGCAAATATGTCGAGTTCAAGAAATAACCATCAGAATTGTTGAATATCTCAGGGGATATGTATGGCCAATACATGCCCCCTGTTTTTTACCCGAGTCCAGGTGAATGCTTTTCGATGCCGGTTGAACAGGGAGCAGTCTGAATATCAATGGAATATTTCTTTGAGCTTTTTCTGGGTGGCCTGACACGAGGCAGCATTTACGCGCTGATCGCCCTTGGATATACCATGGTCTATGGAATCATCGAACTCATTAATTTCGCCCACGGTGAAATCTACATGATCGGTGCTTTCACGGCGCTGATTGTAGCCAGCGTACTGACGGTTATGGGATTGAATCAATTTGCGATTCTGGTTCTGGCCTCGATTGCGGCCGCTGTGTATGCCGCTGCTTACGGATATACGGTTGAAAAAATCGCCTATAAACCCCTTCGCCATGCTCCGCGTCTCTCTCCCCTTATCAGCGCCATCGGGATGTCCATTTTTCTTCAAAACTATGTTCTTCTTGCCCAGACATCTGATTTTCTGCCGTTTCCCAGCCTGATTCCTGATTTTGAATTCTGGGAACCTTATTCCCACATCCTTCGATCGACGCAACTTGTTATTCTGCTTACAACAACGTTTATCATGGTGCTGCTGACACTGCTGATCAAATACACCAGAATCGGAAAGGCCATGCGAGCAACTGCCCAGGATCGAAGCATGGCCATGCTGGTCGGCATCAATGTCAATCAGGTTATTTCCATGACTTTTGTCATCGGTTCCTCCCTGGCGGCGGTTGGCGGTGTATTGATTGCGTCCCACATCGGACAGATTAATTTTTTCATTGGATTTATTGCAGGAATCAAGGCATTTACAGCCGCGGTTCTGGGAGGCGTTGGAAGCATTCCCGGCGCGGTGCTGGGCAGTCTGATTCTTGGCCTGACCGAAAGCTTTGCAACCGGCTATGTGTCCAGCGACTATGAAGATGTTTTTGCGTTTGCGCTTCTGGTTTTAATTCTGATTTTCAGGCCAGCGGGACTCCTGGGAAGATCGACCACACAAAAAGTATAGGATCACGGGTAATCGTTCAGC
>CAIMCT010000314.1 GCA_903839535.1 uncultured Desulfobacteraceae bacterium | reverse complement strand
ATTCGCCCTGTCGATAGGGCGAATACAAGATTCGCCCCTACGAAATAAACCCGACTGGCCGAAACAATGATCAAGGCCGTATATTCTTTATTGGAAATCATCTAATCAATAGCCTGCTGTGATATAATGCTGGCTAAAAACCTAACCAACGGAGGTGTTTATGCAGCGATTTCGTTTATTGTTTTTGAGTTTGTGTGGATTGTGTATGGTTTTATTTGCATGTCCGGCGTGGGCAGCGCAATATGTGGACAACGGCGATGGCACCGTCACGGATACATCCACCGGTCTGATGTGGCAGCAAGCTACCGCACCAGGCAAATACAACTGGTATCAAGCGAATGGCTACTGCGAAACTCTTTCATTTGCAGGCTATACAGATTGGTGGTTGCCAACTATTGATGAGCTTAAAAGCCTGGTGGATACCAGATTTTCTCCGTCAATCAGTCCTACCTTTCCAGGTACGGCCGCGTCGTGGTACTGGTCCAGTACTACCAGTGTGCTCGGTACCAACTACGCGTGGTTCGTGTATTTCGACCACGGCTACGTCGACAACGACTATAAGAGCTACGTTGGTTATGTTCGTGCCGTGCGAGGTGGATTATTGGGTAATTTGGTTATTTCTCCAGTCAGCCGGGATGTGACCAAAGACGCAGGCACCACAACATTCAGCGTTTCAAATACCGGAACCGGAACCATGCCATGGATCGCATCGGTTATATCCGGCTGGTGGCTAACGATTACATCAGGCACCAGCGGGACTGATTCCGGAACCATCAATTGCAGTTTCACTGCCAATACCAGCACCACAGCCCGAACTGCCACCATCCGGGTAACAGCAACCGGTGCAACCGGCAGCCCTGTAGATGTAACCGTGACGCAGGCACCACCAACACCGGTTCCTACGCCAACACCAACACCAACTCCAACTCCAACTCCAACTCCAACTCCGACACCGACATCCGCACCCATAATTGGCTCAAATTCAATTGATACGATGGATGTTGTCAAGATTACAGATATGTCGGGTTTGCTTCCTGATGCTGGCGGGGCTGTCACCGTCATGGCATGGGATAAAGACGGAAAGCAGCTCACAGCAGCCGGGTATGCCTCGCCATTGTCCATTGTAAATCATGGAACGTCCAGTGTTTCTGGTAGGGATATCAAGGACAGATTTCCTGATGGCATTCCGGCAGCCTATACTTTTTCAGTCGAGTCGCCGAAAATGTTTATCACCAATGTCAATAACAGCATTGATGGCGATGTTAAGGTACCCATCATTTACTCAAACGGGCTAAGCAACTTCGTCTCGAACTCCATTGGGTCCAGAAATACCATCAAAGTGACAGATATGTCCGGAACCACCACCAGCGGTGGCATTACGATTACCGTTAAGGCCTGGGACGCAGCCGGCAAATCCATTCCGGAATCCACATCAGCGATACCTTTAAAACTGTACAGTCATGGCACAACCACCATAGCCGGTTCATCCCTTTCGGAACGTTTTCCATCAGGTGTACCCATGACTTATGAGTTTAGCATCGGCTCACCAAATCTGGTTATTTCGAATGTAAAAAACAGCAGCGATAGAACGCTGAACATTCCAACCGTTTATACGATTGGGGTCAGCAATTTTGTATCAAACTCCATTGGTTCCCGAAACACCATTTATATTTCTGACTTTTCGGGTACATTGGATACAGGTGGAGCTGCTATCAACGTCAGGGCATGGGATGCTTCCGGAGAGGAAATTCCCGAGTCTGGCTCTGTAAGTTCTTATAAAATTTTCAAGTATGAAACAGTAAAGATCACTGGTGCAGAGCTGGCCAGTCGGTTCTCTTCCGGTTTACCCATGACTTATGAGTTTATCGTCGATTCATCAAAGGTCATGATCACCAACATCAAGAGCAGCACGGATGGCAGCATCAATATCCCAACGGTTTACACCCGTGGGATAACCAACTATACGACCAACTATGTCGGTGATTTGAATACCATTCAAATTACGGATATGTCCGGCGGTATTCCATCAGGTGTAGCCAGTATAACCATTACTGCCAGGGATGTGGACGGAAATTTGATTCCCGAATCAGGAAGCGCATCTCCGCTGAAACTCAATAATCATGGCACAACCACTATCGAAGGCGATGACCTTAGGAATCGTTTCCCAGGTGGTGATTCTGTTACTTATGAATTTTCCATTGGTTCATCAAATGTGATCGTCACCAATCTCACGAAAAGTACGGATGGAACGATCAATATCCCGACGGTATTCACCATCGGACCTTATGGAGGGAT
>CAIMCT010000313.1 GCA_903839535.1 uncultured Desulfobacteraceae bacterium | reverse complement strand
CGAATGCAACCGTTCACTCCCCCTCCCAGCGGGAGGGGGTCAGGGGGAGGGCAAGTGGCTGGCATGACAGCATTCCCCCCCTCCCAACCTCCCCCCGCTGGGGGGAGGAGTCTGGCATCAAATTTGACTTAGCCGTATTTAGTCAGATACGATTTCTATAGTAATTTCAGGCTCAACGCCTTTGTAAACGCGAATCGGGATTCGGTATGAGCCAAGAGTTTTTATGGGCTCTTTCATCAGGATCATTTTCTTTTCCACGATGATTTTCTTGGCAGCCAGCGCATCAATGATATCGCGAGTTGTGATAGAGCCATAGAGTCGGTTTTCGTCACTGACCCTGGCAGGAATGGTGCAGACAATGCCTTCCAATTTTTTGGCCATTTCTTCAGCAATGCCAATTTCCTTGGCGATTTGAAGATCGACCCTGACCTTCTGCTGTGCAAACATTTTGTGGTTTTGCACACTGGCCAGAACAGCCTTTTTCTGGGGAAGCAAATAATTCCGCGCATATCCATCGGCAACTTTGACTTCGCTGCCGATAATGCCCAGAGATTCAATGGTTTCAGTTAAAATGACTTTCATAGTATCCTCCACATATCACAAAGCTGAGCCGCCTGTGTCCCGCATCCGGCAGAACTCACGACTCACTGCTCAGCTTTTCATTTTTATTAATTTTTCTAAAATCAATCCATAAATCGAAAAAACCCAGGCCAATAACCAGCATGGAAAACAGTTGCTGCACCCCGATAAGGCCATATAGCACCCATCTTAAAAGCCGCGGAAACTTCCTTTTATCAAAATAAAACGAGACAATGGAAATCCCCTGAATGAAATAAATCATGATCAGGGCAATCACGATATTCAGCCCGATAATCTTCAGGGATTTTACCGGAATCAGCAGCAGCAAGCCCCCGACAATCACGACCCAAACCAGAACTTCAGGCGACTTCCATTGGGTCAGACTGCCAAAATCCGGAGTTTTAAGCCCTCTGAACTTCACCAGCGATCTTGTCATAAGCAAATTGACCCAGGTTACAAAAAGAGCGGACATGACTGCAATTCCCGGAATAACCCGAACCAGCACATACTGAATTGTCTCCATCGATCGCGAAAGAGTCTGAAGGGTTTCTTCGGGCATCGACATTTGCCGATACAGCTCCAGAGTCATATCCAGATTCTGCTTGACATAAAGATTGACAAGGCTGCTGAACTCAGTCTGGCTGAAAGCGCTATAAAATAACGCCAAGGCGATGCCGGAGCCGACGACCGACAGACAGGGGTAAAGAACCGTCTTTTCAACAGACACACCCTCTTCCAACATCCCCCCAAGCACAAAACCCAGCACCAGAAGTACCGCAAACAGCGCAAGGTCAAATGAAAAGCCTTCGGCCATGATCGTCATGATGATCCCGCTTATGACCAGTATCAACCCACCGGCGGATTTTCCCAATTTATACCGGTAATAACTGACCGGCAGTGGAATCACCATAGCGCTGATGAACCCGATGATGGGAATATACAGGGTAGCGGCAAATATCAGGCAGGTGAAGCCCACGCCGGCCGCACTTTTTTTCAGTACATCCCCATCCATTGCTAAAAACACAGGGCACATCCTATTTGCATCATCTTCAGGGGTAAAAGCCTCAAGTTACATCTCGACAGATCCGACAAAGGGCAGCATGGCAATGGTTCTGGCACGCTTGATAGCCTCAGTCAACAGGCGCTGGTGTTTGGCGCAAGTTCCCGAAATACGCCTGGGAATGATTTTGCCCCGTTCGGTTGTAAAATATCGAAGAGACTTTGAATCCTTATAGTCAATCACAATGGTGGCATCTGCACAAAAGCGACAGATTTTCCGGCGATGAAAAACCCGTTTTTTTCGGGTTACGGGCTTACGCTTATTTGAACTGTATGGAGCCATATTTATTCCTCCTCCTCATTATTTTCGAATGATGAATCGATGTTTTCATCAAATAGCGATTCCGGTTCGCCGGAGATGTCGTCCACAACAGGCTTAACGGGCGAAGACTTGGCAGCAGCGATTTCTTCCCTGATTTTTTCGACATCGGCATCATCAGCCAGCATGATGGTCATAAATTTCAAAAACCGATCATTGATTCGGAAAAACCGCTCCAGTTCATCTACCACAACACCGGTACCGCAATAATCAAGGCGGAAATAATATCCTCTTATCTTTTTTCGAATTGTATATGCCAGCCGTTTAATTCCCCATTCTTCAAGTTCAATCAATGATCCATTCTTCTGTAAAATGACATCTTTGAGCTTGTCACAAAGGGAATTGCGTTCATCCTCGGGAACATCAGGATCAACGATCACAATTGTTTCATACCTTCTCATAAAACCTCCTTGTGGATATTAAGCCCTGAAACCATTCAGAGCAAGGACGTGGAACCCACCAAGCCGTGTCAGTTCCATCTGACTGATTGTTTAAGGTTCCCTAAATTTTTTAGTATAGCCTTACGCGTATCAGGAAGTCAACACCAAACAAAATGACAAAGTTCCTGCTAAAGGCCCAAATTCACGATTTCCATATCGCCACCAATATCGCGGGTGGTGATGCGGGTTTACCCGTGTTTCCTGTAAAAAATTTAACATGGATATCAGGGAAAAAACACCACGATCCGGGAGATTTTTTCATGTGAGTTGCCTTAACTTCTTCAATTGGCTTACCCGCCGGTCATCCATTCGGACAGGCGGAGGCTCGTTGATGGCAGCCCAGAAAACACCCATCGCCTTTACCGCCTCCACGAATTCCACAAAATTGACCGGCTTGACCACATAAGCATTTGCTCCGTTCGCATAACAGTTTGCCAGATCGCTTTCCTCACGGGATGAAGTCAGTACCACAACAGGAATGGTCCGAAGCCGAGGATCATTTCTGATATCCTGAAGTACCTGTACGCCATCTATCTTGGGCAGTTTGAGGTCAAGCAGGATCAGGATCGGGTTCACAGGCTCACGCCCGGAATAAGCAGCCCGTAGATGCAGATAATCAAGGACTTCCTCCCCATCCTTAAGCCACTTGATCTCGTTGGCCAAATGTATCTCCGCCAAAGCATCCAGGATCAGCTCCATATCGTTGGAACTATCCTCCACCAGCAGTATTCGTTTCAATTCATTCATATATTCCTCTATATCGCTTTGGTTAAAAGCAGAAGTTTCGAAGTATAGCGAGTCAGTGATTCTTAACTTCCATCCTTCCCGATTTCTCAACTTCTTTCATCAATCTGGGTCATTGACGGCAGCGAAAAATAGAAAACAGCCCCGCTTCCAACCACCCCCTTCGCCCAAGACCTGCCGCCATGTCTTTGAATGATCCTGAGAACATTGGCCAAACCGACACCGGTTCCCTCGAAATCCTCGGTACGATGTAGCCGCTTGAACAGATTGAACAGCTTGTCATAGTGCTTCATGTCAAAGCCAGCGCCATTATCCCTTACAGAAAAAATATGCTCTCCCGCATTCCCGGGCGTGCAGGTAATGCTAATCTCTGCTCTGGTTTTTTTTCGGGTGAATTTGATGGCATTTGAGATGAGGTTCATCACAACGATCTGAAGCATGACGGGATCTCCCATGACATCGGGCAGTGGTCCTATATTCCAGACAATGTTTCGCTCTGCAATCTCCGTCTGCAAAGTATTCAACACTGCATGGATCAGCTTGTCAAAGTTGACTCGAACAACCATCATTTCGGCGCGCCCCATCCTTGAAAATGAAAGAAGACCGTCCACCAGCATACTCATCTGCTTTGCCGAATCCGAGATTACCGTCAGATAATGACGGATCTTTTCATCAAGGAATTCCGGAGCCTTTTTGTTCAGAAGTTCAACAAAACCGATCAGATGCCGGAGTGGGGCTTGCAGGTCATGGGACACGGAGTAGGAAAACATCTCCAGCTCCCGGCTTCGCTCCTTAATCCGCTGCTCAAGGGTCTCATTGGCGTGACGCAACCCATCCTCGGCCCGCTTGCGAGCGGTAATGTCAACCATAACGGTAAGGAAGTATTGCTGTCCCACGATACTGATTGCTTCGCCCGAGAAGAGGCCGTCAAGGATCGCCCCGTCCTTGCACAAAACCGCCAGTTCGAGGTCAGCGACGCTCCCATCCGCCTTTAGCTTACCCGCAATCGTAGCCAACTGCTCCGCGTCCTGGAGGAGACCGAGTTCAGCGGCGGTTTTGCCGATGACCTCGCTTCTGGAATAGCCGAGTGACTTCAGGAAGGCATCGTTGACATCGGTGAACCGCCGATCCTTTGCGGTGGTGAGAGCCATCAGGGCCGGGTTGTTGCGAAACAGCCGTTCGAAGCGCTGCTGCGCTTCCTGCTCAGCAGTCAGGTTCTTTGATATGCCGAATAGACAGTTCATACCGTTCCACTGGCCGAAACGGATGCGCGTCTCCACCGGGACGAAGCTGCCGTCCTTGCGTATCAGCGGCAGGAGACAGCTTTCCCGCTCGCCCCGCAACATCGCAGCGAAGATTTCCTCGGCCTCCAGTCTCTTATCCGCCGAATAAATATCCAGCAAGTGCATGGCAACAAGTTCTTCGGAGCTGTAGCCCAACGTTTGCGTAACGGCGACGTTGGTGAAGAGCAGCCGTCCATCAGGCATTCCAACCGTGATCATGTCGGTCATGGACTCGAAGAAGGTGCGAAAATTTGCATCGCTTTCCCGCAGGGCCACCTCGACCAGCTTCTGCGCGGTGATATCCCAATTTGTGCCGGTCATGTGCAAGGGTTGGCCAAAAGCGTTACGCTGGACAAGTGCGAGAGCGCGGATGTTGCGTATGGTCCCGTCCGGCCAGACCACGCGGAACTCAGTGTCGAATTTTTTTTTGCCCTGCAACGCAAGCTGGATTTCTTCGTCGCCCATCAGCCGGTCCTCCGGGTGCAGCACC
This sequence comes from uncultured Desulfobacteraceae bacterium, assembly GCA_903839535.1. Taxonomy (GTDB): domain Bacteria; phylum Desulfobacterota; class Desulfobacteria; order Desulfobacterales; family Desulfatirhabdiaceae; genus RAAP-1. The sequence goes on along the minus strand of CAIMCT010000313.1, from coordinate 1,421 downwards.
GCCTGCCAAGCCTCGTAAGCACCGCCGAACGTATCCTGCGTAATTCCGTAGAGGTGAAACATCTGCTCGTCCCAAACCAGCCTGTTATTTACAACATCATAGTCCCAGATGCCCACACCACCTGCTTGTGCGGCTAGCGTCAAACGGTCGGTTGACTGTCGTAACATTTTCTCTGCATGATTGCGCTCGTTGATGTCATGCAAAATTGTTTGCAGAACGTTATGCTTGATTTCCTCGGCCTGATTGCGCTCGTTGATGTCATGCACAATCCTGGTTTCCTCCGCCTGGTAGCGCTCGTAGATGTCATGCAAAATTGTTTGCAGAACATTGTTCTTGATTTCCTCCGTCTGATAGCGTTCGTAGGTGTCGTGCAAAATTGTTTGCAGAACGTTATGCTTGATTTCCTCCACCTGCTTGCGCTCTGAGATATCATGGATAATCAAGTGCAAAACGCTGCGCCCGCCAAAATGGATGCTGCTTGCCAACACTTCCACATTCCGGACAGAGTTATCCGCCAGACGGTGTTTGAACTGGAACCGCTTGCCCTGTTTCGGTAAAACTGACGGCATGGCCTGCCGGGCTTTGGTATCGGGCAGGGTGTTGATATCGGAGATAAGCATGGTCAGCAACCGATCCCTCGGATAGCCGTAAAAACTTATCGCTGCAGCATTGGCCTCAATGATCGCACCATCTGCTGGATTAATCAGCAGCATCGCCGCTAAATTGTTAGCGAATTGATTGCGGTATGATTCCTCGCTTTTTCTGACATCCACGGTCAACTGATCCGCCAACTGCTGCGCCCTGAATCGTGCGTTGAAAAGGAAAATGAGCAGCCAGAACAAAAGCAGGCTGATGATTGTCACAGCGGAAAGAACGCCATAGACGCGGCCATACTCCAACTGTCCATCTGTCTGGGTGAAGCGCAGGTACCAGATGTGAATAGTGACAACTGCCATGGCGATCAGCCCGGCGGATAACAGAACCCAAGCCAACCAAATACTTTTGCGAACTGTGTTTTGATCCGACAACATTTTTTCAGTTCCTGTCTGTTTTATATGATTTGAAAGATGAATAATGACTTTCTTCCTTGAGCTGGGTAATAGCTTCCATCATTATCAAAACCAGCGGAGTTCGTTCAGCTTCGGGGATATCGGATATTTTGGAATTTAAACAATAATTTCTTCTTTCTCGGAAATACAATTTGTGTTATTGCTCGACTATACTGTACACGGGCATAATCTTTCGCCGTAGAGCCGGCATCTTGCCGGCTGCTGCAGCCGGCAGGATGCCGGCTCTACTTGCACTCCCGTCCCAGCGGGGGAGAGTTGGGGGGTTCAAAAGCGCAAATTACACCAGCTCTCAGTATACCTGAAAACAGTTCTGAACGCAACCTAATTAGATTTAGCCCGGTGGCGAATATG
>CAIMCT010000312.1 GCA_903839535.1 uncultured Desulfobacteraceae bacterium | reverse complement strand
GCCTGACTAAAGACCCCTTGTAGACTACAAGGTTGATAGGCCAGGTGTGTAAGTGTGGTAACACATTTAGCTAACTGGTACTAATCGGTCGTGAGGCTTGGCCACAAAACAGTTGTCACAATCATTTTGTGTATGAATTTTCAAAATTGTCATAAAGATTTTCCTAAAAATCAAAAATGTCATAGAGACTTGCAGAAAAAGTTTTTGGCAAGGCAGCAGGGAGGGGATAGTACTTTTGTACATCCCCGACCGATAACGCAGCCAAAAGCGTTTTCTGAAAGTCGGTACCGAAAAATACTCTTTTTCGGTGGTTATAGCGAAGATGTCACACCCGTTCCCATCCCGAACACGGAAGTTAAGCTCTTCAGCGCCGATGGTACTGCCAGGGAAGCTTGGTGGGAGAGTAGGACGCCGCCGAAAATCTTATATAAAGCCTGTCATCGAAAGATGCCAGGCTTTTTTGTTTTCGGCGCTTGAGCGCTGCCGAATAAATTTTGAAAGCGCTTTCTGCGGGTCTGGTTATTCTGCTTTGTAATATAATTGTCTTTCCTCATATCTGCTTTGCTTTTCAATGAATTCCTCCGTAATATGTGCGTAAAGTCATTGGTTTAAGTCAAAATTTTCCCCTCCTACCCGAAAAAAAAGGGCTGGTGGGGCCAATATATCTTTTGGCGGACAACCAATTAAAAATCTCTCAGAGTCCCCATTTTTATAAGGGTGACTTTCTGGAGAAATTCTTTAAGTTGATGACATCGAGTATGTGCGTATTCAAATTGAAATCTTTCCACAGGCAGTTTGCACATAATATAGGGGGTAACTGATGAATTTACCGGAGCTTAAAATCGGCGATCTTGTATGCCGCATTCCAATCATTCAGGGAGGGATGGGGGTCGGCATATCCATGTCCGGACTGTCATCGGCAGTAGCAAATGAAGGTGGGATCGGCGTGATTGCCGGTGCCATGGTCGGTATCGACGAGCCTGATATTACCGAAAACCCGGTTGCGGCCAATGTCAGAGCCATGAAACTGATGATTAGAAGGGCAAGGTCCCTGACTCGCGGCATTATCGGTGTAAATATCATGTTTGCTTTGACCCACTATGCAGATCTCGTCAAAGCTGCGATCGAAGAAGGAGTCGATATCATATTTTCGGGTGCAGGTTTGCCCATGGATTTGCCTGGGTACCTGCCAATTGGCTCCCGGACAAAACTGGTTCCCATTGTCTCTTCTGCCCGGGCCGCTAGGTTGATCTGCCAAAAATGGATATCAAAATTCAATTATCTTCCGGATGCTTTCGTGGTTGAGGGGCCAAAGGCTGGTGGACATCTTGGATTTAAAATAGAACAGATTGATGACCCTGCATTCGCCATTGAAAGACTGGTCGTTGAAGTTATAGAAGCCGTTGATTCCATTGCTACCGGACGCGGTGTCACAGTGCCGGTTATAGCTGCCGGCGGCATTTATACCGGTGCGGATATCTTCCGGTTTTTAAAGCTGGGGGCTGCCGGGGTGCAGATGGGAACCAGATTTGTGGCAACCCATGAGTGTGACGCCAGTCCGGATTTCAAGAAAACATACATCGAGGCTAATAAAGAAGATCTGATAATCATCAAGAGTCCGGTGGGAATGCCTGGCCGCGCCTTGCGGAACCAGTTTCTGACTGAAGTAGAAAATGGCAACAAAACACCCTTCACATGCCCCTACCACTGTATTAAAACCTGCGATCGAACAAAAAGCCCCTATTGTATTGCTCTGGCCTTGGCTGGCGCCAGAAAGGGAAAGTTTAAAAACGGATTTGCCTTTGCCGGATCCAATGCCTATCGTATAGATAAGATTATTTCCGTCAAGGAGTTGATCGACTCGTTGAAGGCGGAGTTTTCCCAGGCATGTTGCTGCTGAACCTGCAGTTGAAAACACATTATGCACATTCATTTAAAACGAAGAAAGGAGTAAAAATGGGTAATTGTATTCAAATTCGAAAACTGGGTTGGCTGGTTCTGTTTTTTGTTCTGATGAGCAGTACTGCATTTGCTGTTGATGGTCGTTGGACTGTTTCCAACATGCATCCTGTGGATGGCCTTTTTTCCAAAATCTATGGCATTGAGGGGGGACAAAAGGTTGGCGTTGTTGGAATTCCATCGGATTCTGCGGCTTCCAAGGATGCCCCTGCTCTGTGGAAAGGCGATACGCGGGAATGGGTCAATTTACAGAAAACAGGAATTCCTTCGATTGCATACGCCATTTCTGCCGGACAGCAGGTTGGGTATGTCTCTCAATTCGCATGGTTATGGGATGGAGGCGGCACAGTTGGAGTACCTTTGCAGCAGCCAGAGAAGGGTCTCTCTGAGAATGGTATCTATGTAGCATCTGTTGCATTGGGTGTATCTCATGGATGGCAGGCTGGCGAAGCTATAGAAGTCAATGATTTTGACAAGTATAAACGGGCGGTACTCTGGCATGGAGCATCAGAAAGGCCGACTGTTCTGCATTATGGCCCAGTAGAGTCAAACTCCAGCGTTCATGGTATTTATGGCGCATCAGCAAATTCTCCTGGCTTTCAGGTAGGGTATGCTGAAGTCTTCGATGGTGAGGCTGAATGGAATGCTCATGCCACACTCTGGAACGGATCGGCGGGCAGTCATGTTGATATGAATCCAGTTGGAGCAAAAGAATCAATAGCATTTGCCGGATATGGTTCCAAGCAGGTGGGCTACGCCAAGTTTGCCGGCAATGATCAGGCGGTTCTCTGGAGCGGATCAGCCAGCAGCTATGTCAATCTGAATCCAGCCTGTGCTGATACTTCTTACGCCAAATCCATTTACGGCAATTATCAGGTGGGTATTGTATATCGAACAGGAGATTCGGAACTTTTCAGCCGCGCCTGGTTATGGGAGGGAAGCGCCAACAAATATGTTGATTTGCATGAGTTGTTGCCGCCGGAGTATATCTTTTCGTTTGCTGAAGGAATCGAAGTTGTAGATGGTCATATCTATGTCGTGGGATCTGCGTACAATTATGCCACCGAGCGTGAAGAAGCAATAATCTGGCATCAGACACCTTTTGGTCCAATGATTTGGGCCAATGGTCAATCCGGCAAAATCGACGTAGAGCCAAAGCAGGGGTTTTCCATTAGTGTAGCATTTGAAGCTGGCCAGAGTGAAAGCGTGGGTATGGACTGGTGGTTTATCGCTCATGATCAGCAGGCTAATCAGTGGTATTATCTGGATGAACAAGGAAAGTGGGGCACTGCGTATGATGAAATCAGGGCTTGCCGGCCGTTTTATTCAGGCCCATTATTTGATATTAAACCCACAGTGGTTTTGAATAATGTTGTGCTGCCCCCCAGTCTTTATACGGTTTCATTTGGGGTCAGTTTTCCATCAACCGGTTTTCTGGAGGGAGGGGTCATATTAAGCGAGGTGGATGTTAATGTAAAACAGTAAATTTTGGGCATCCTTCATTTATCGCTTTACACTTTCGTCATTCACGAATGCTTTAGGGGGAGTATGTGGTAATGACAAGGGAACAAATGATACGTTCAGATGGAAAATATGAAGGATGCCAAACAATCCCAATACTCCCGCTGCTATACCTGGGAACTCTCCTGGGATCGCCGCACCCCAGTGCGGCAATGAGGAAGATACCCACGCTAATTACCATCCCCGATGTTGTTGGGATTGCCGCCATAATGGAGCGGCCCACTACGCTTTTAGCCGCCACAAGAGCGTCGTCATAATTGCCGCACTGGGGTGCGGCGATCCCAGGATGGCTCCCAAAATTCACACGGTCCGCAGTATAGAATGAGGCCGACATCCTTTAAATTGAACCTCTGAATTACCAGT
>CAIMCT010000311.1 GCA_903839535.1 uncultured Desulfobacteraceae bacterium | reverse complement strand
TATTTTCAGTTCTTCGTTGACCGTCTTTCCGTGAACGGTCAATAAATTTTAAATATTGTCCCATATCGGACAGCATGTCCCATTTGGGACAATTGCACTTACCCCCTAATTACGTAAGTACCCTTTATAAAAGCAAAAGCAATCATGGCATGATTTATGCTGTATATCTATCGCAGAATGATGCAAAAATGAATGTTTTGTCCCATATCGGACAATCTTACATTGGAAAAGGGGAAACCGTGTCACAGGACGCTGTTGAACGACTATTGGGACGATTGATTACCGATGAGCATTTTCGCAAGATGGCTGCGGATTCGCTTTTCTTGGCGTGCCAACAAACAGGATTTCTGTTGAGTTCCACAGAAATGGAGCTGCTGTCTGGTTTAGACATTGGCTGGTTCGCCGAATCCAGTCGGCGTATTGACCAAGGCCTGTGCCGAGCAGGCGCAAAAGCTTAGAGTTTAAAGGTTTTGAATTCAACTATGGAAGATCAGAGGCTATATAGAGAATATTGACTGCGCCTCTCATTGCTCATCGTGCAGCGATAAACCGGCTTATGATGATATAAAGGAGGTACTCAAGGAAAAGAAGATGGAATCAGTTGCGGCAAGTGTAGCCTGATGCTTTCGGGTGGAACACGCCTCGGGACTTTTTTGGATTCAGTATAACCAGCATTTTTGCAGTCTATTTGGCTCATGTTGGAACAACAGACACTCATAATTTCCAATCTAAAGGAGGAACAATCATGAGTAAGCGTATTAAAGTTTTTTGGGGAATTTGGTTTACAGCATTGGTGTTTTTTAGTTTATCGAACTTCAGTTTCAGCGAAGACAACACTCCGACGGCTCCAAGTGTTGTTTATATTCAAAAACCTGTAGTACTAAGCACTGCCTCTGATGGTATGCTAACATCGGTAAAGGGCAACACCTTCTGTTTTGAAGAAGGAGCTACCGAGTTTGCGACAATGCGACCCGGCCAAATATTTGTAACACAGGCGGACAACGGCTATATAAGAAGTGTTAAAGGTATAAGCAATTCCGGAAAACACTGGATTATCGAGACTGAACCCGCCGGTCTAACTGATATTTTTTCCAGTACTGGACAGTTCGGTTTTAGCGGAGTAGTGCCAAGCATACAAAACCTACAGGAAAATGCGGCCGGAGTAACAAACAGGGAAGCAACGCAGAAAGAGATAAGGAATGACCTATCAGGCGACGGAAAAGATATTATCCGTGGCTACAGAAATTCCCTTTTCCAGGATAAAAGCGGGAATGGCACAGTGTGGTTTACTGCTTATACAGTGCTGGAGCCGGCTTATACATTAACGGGCGAGATTAAGGATTTAGAACTGAAAAACCTTAATTTCCAGATATCAGGGCAGATGGAAGTCTTGCTGGAGCTGGATGCAGTGGAAGCCATTCAGGCGACAACCGGCAATGTTCTGATTGAAAAATTGACATTTGCGCCGATTGTTTTTCACATCGGTATAGTTCCGATAAAGATCGCGCCGACACTCGATTTGTACGTCGGAGCCGAGGCGGGTTTCTCTGCAAAAGCCGGAATAACGGCGCACCAGGTTTATACATTTGATCTGGGTGTGGCTTATGATGGCAAAACATGGACACCCACAACGACATTAACCGCCCAGCCGATCAGATATACCCCTGAACTTGATAGTGAGATCAATTCAAAGGTATGGTTCAACGGTGTGTTCGGGATGACGGCTATGGATTCAAAACTTTCCATTAACGCCACCCCTTATGCAAGGGAAACAGCAGACCTCGACCTGCTTGCCCAATCATTAACATGGTCGTTATATGCGGGCGTAACCTCCGATGTATCCTTTGATCTGACCATCTTCAAAAAGGAAATGGTCAACTGGAATGATTCCATCTACTCACACGAATGGCTGCTCGGCAGCGGAACTGAAAAGAAATCAGCGTCGATTTCAATGCTGTACGCCCGCTCTACAGACAGCCGCGATAGCAGTGCAGGCGTTATTAACACAAAAACCAAGAACGGAGGTGATGCCCCTCCTAAAGGCAATCCTGATTACAGTACCAGGTTAGGCGACCAGATGCCTCTAACACAAGCGCCTAATAGCTTTAATGATGATTACAGTAACTGGGTAGGCGCTCAAATGCCTCTAACGCACGCGTCGAGTGGTAATGATTATGCTTGGGTGCAGTATTATAATATCTCATCAAGACGAATAGCGTACCTAAGCCACCAAAGTAGCGATGTCGATGAGGGTATTATCCAAGATACATCCGGATCACTGGGAGGCGTGAATTTTATATACGGATCGCAACCTTATTTAGATACAAATGATATTACCGAGTTTGAATTTAGATTCTATCATACAGCAAAGCCATATCAGCCTTACTACAACATGGAGATGGCTTCTTGGGATTGGAATGCAGGAGCTTGGACGTATTTTAACATCGAGATGTGGGTGAAAGGTGCGCCAAATGAAATATTGAAAATTTTCGAGGGTATTTATGATATGGCAAAAGCTGCTGCAGATATTGTCGAGATAGCCCTTGGTGATGAAGTTGCGGTTGTAAAACTTATCGCTAGTACAGTCAAATTTGAAAGTGCTGCTTTTAAAACAACAGACGCTATTATGACTCAGGCACAAGTGGATGCCGGGCCGGTTGACAATAACTTTTTATTTACAGCTATTGTAGCACCTGGTCAAGATATGGATGGAGTAAAGTCAGGTCAAAATTATTCAGGATTTAGCGCTACATCAGCAGTCAGCAGCCCAACCTACCACGGACTTTTTTATCCCATCTGGGCGAATTCGGTTCCGGGCGCTGGTACATCTGGAAATAGCAATGCTTTGTCAAACGCCCTATGGGTACAAGTGATCACGGATTACTGTGATTGCAATTCGGGGCAGGCAAATGTTGATCCGAATTTTTGGCAAGAATGTACGCAGTCGAATTGGTTCGATATCCCTAACCTTGTAAATACGGTACATGTAATATTTATGGACTGGAGCCAAATCCCACTCGATGTTCAGAATGCTTTAATGGTGGTGAGTTGGTAATGATCATTTAAAAAAACCGTCAAGCGATGAAGCCCCCTTTTCCAAAAAGGGGGCTTTCAGGGTAAACTCCTGAGGCGACAACACTGAGTATGGACAACCACCAACTTAAAATGAAAATTAAAGGATGCCAAAATGAAAAGAAAAAGCATTATGTGGGTTATTGTATGCTTTGCGCTGCTGTTTTTTACAGCGGCTGCATGGACTGCGCCTGTTCCGGGAACGGGGCAGGAGAAATGTTATGATGCGGCAGGCAATGTGATTACCTGCCCATCGCCTGGCCAGGCGTTTTATGGGCAGGACGCAAATTATCGCATCAACCCGATAACATACTCCAAACTGGATGGCGGCGGCAATGTGCTGCCGGCTTCCGCCACGTCCTGGGTGATGGTGCGGGATAATGTAACAGGGTTAACCTGGGAGTTGAAAAACAACATGGATGGCAAGACAGACTACAGCAACCCCCATGATTCAGACAACGAATACACTTGGTACGATAGCAATCCGGCTACCAACGGCGGCGATCCTGGCACGCCAAATCCCGGTAAGAGTACCGAGGACTTCATTAAAGCTTTGAACGATGCCAAATATGGTGGCTATAGCGACTGGCGGTTACCCACTATCAAGGAGCTGGCCTATATCGTCAAGTACAGCATTTCCTATCCAGGGCCGACGATAGATGCGGGATATTTTCCCAGTACCCAGGCATCCTTTTACTGGGCATCTTCTACCTTCGCCTACGATACGAGCGTGGCATGGGGGGTTATCTTCAACTACGGCTACGACGGCTACGCTGATAAAAACGGCGGCGGTTTTGTTCGCGCTGTTCGTGGCGGACTGTCCGCATCCTTGGACGCTTTGGACAGCGAATCGCTAAATGTCGCTTCAACTGCCGGCGGCGGTTATACTGATAACGGCAATGGCACAGTAACAGACACATCCACAAACCTGGTGTGGCAACAAACCGGTCCCGCCAACACGATGACATGGGTGCAGGCTCTGGCCTATTGTGAAGGGCTGAATCTTGGCGGCTATACAGACTGGAGGCTGCCCACCACCAAGGAATTACGCAGCCTTGCGGATTACAGCCGGTATAGTCCTGCAATCAATACGACATATTTTCCCAGCGCTCGTTCAGCTTTTTATTGGTCATCCACTACATACTCATCCAATACGAGCAATGCATGCGGCGTGGACTATGACTACGGCTTTGACAACTATGACGGTAAGAGCAACAACTATTATGTCCGCGCTGTTCGCGGAGGACAGTCCGCTCCATTGGATCATTCGGTTCTGTTTTCGAATTCCATTGGTTCCCGCAATACCATTAATATTTCTGATATGTCCGGCACACTTCCTGTTAGTGGTGGCGCAATAACTGTTTCAGCCTGGGATGCCAACGGCAATGCGCTTCCGGAATCCGGTGGGGCTGCGCCCCTGGTGCTTTACAATCATGGAACAAACGGTATTTCCGGCTCGGTCCTTGCGGCACGATTCCCAAACGGGGCTCCAATGACATATAAGTTTTCCATCAATTCGACAAAGGTGGCTATCACTAACGAAAAAAACAGTACGAATGATACATTTAAAGTTCCCACCGTTTATTTGAATGGAGTGACTAATTTTGTTTCCAATGCCATTGGTAATTATAATAACGTCAAGGTTTCAGATATGTCCGGCGCACTTCCTGTCGGCGGCGGCGCAATCAGCATTTTGGCATGGGATGTGAACGGTAACGCGCTTGCTGAATCAGGAAGCGCGGCTCCTTTGATACTCTCCAATCATGGAACAACCAGTATTTCAGGCTCGGATATGGCTGCACGGTTCCCCACAGGATCACCTGTGATTTACGAATTTGGTGTCCAATCAACAAAGGTGCTTATCACCAATGTAAGAAATAGTACCGATGGCAGGTTAAATATTCCGGTCGTATATACCAGCGGAGTAAGCAATTTTGTATCAAATTCCATTGGTGACTATAATACCCTTGAGATTTCTGATCTTTCCGGCACACTTCCACTGGATGGTGGTGCGATAACTGTTTCAGCATGGGATACGAACGGCAATGCGCTTTTCGAATCCGGAAGTGCTACTCCCCTGAAACTATCCAATCATGGAACAACCAGCATTTTAGGTACCAATCTGGCGGCACGGTTCCCGACGGGATCACCCATGACTTATGAGTTTTCTATCGCATCATCGAAAGTGCTTATCACCAATGTCAAGAGCAGCACTGATGGCCTTGTAGAAATTCCAAGCATCTTTGCTCATGGTATTTCCAATTTTGCGACAAATTATGTCAACCCTCTCAATACCATCAAAATTTCGGATACATCCGGAGCACTTCCTGTCGGTGGCGCTGCAATCAGTATTGCGGCATGGGATACTAACGGTAATGCAGTGTTGGAATCAGGCGCTGCTATTCCCTTGAAGCTTTACAGCCTTGGAACAACCATCATTTCGGGTTCAGACCTTCTCGAACGATTCCCATCTGCTTTTCCCGTTTTGTATGAATTTTCCATCGGTTCGTCGAATGCCATAATCACCAGTTTGACGACCAGTGTTGATGAGACAATCAAGACCCCAACAGTATTTACCATTGGCGCGTATGGTGGTATATAGATACTATGAACGGGCGTAATCTGCATTTTTGAATTCCTCCAACCCTACCCAGTTTGGGTGGGAGCATAAGGAAATAACAGATTATGCCCGTTCGCAGTATATCAGAGAAGTATCCAAGGAAAAAAAGATGGAATCTGTTGCGACATAACCGTTCACGCCTCCTCCCGGCGGGAGAGGGGCTGAGGGGAGGGGGCTGAACGCTTACGAAGTAATGATATTCCTGAAACACCATGACAAAGGATGACAAAATATTGCCCGTTCATTCCCGAAGAACTCTTTATTGCAGGCGGATTTCTTCCCTTCAGGATGCGCGGAACAGGCAGCCATGACACAAACCTGGCGGATGCATATTTTGACTCCCTTAACTACTGCTTTGTCCGGCACACCTTCAATCAGCTTCTTTCTGGTAAGTATCGGTTTCTTGACGGACTGGTGATCGGCACGGGCTGCGACCACTTAAGGAGGATTTACGATAACGCCAGACATGCCGCACATCAGACTGCCTTCATTCACCTGCTTGACCATCCCCGCACCATGGGAACACCGGATATGAATATCGTAAACAATGATGTAGTGGTTGATGTCTATACGCAGCTTAAATTGGACTTTGCGGCTTTAACCGCTAAATCCTTTCAGGCCAGGCTTAATGCGTTTGTTGAAAACAAAACCCCGATTGTCGCCTGCAATGACGACTTTTTCCCTGAACTGTTTACTGCGATGGAATTGCCGTATTATTTCAGCGTCAGGCAGGGGCTTGAAGGTGCATTCCATATCGGCAAAGGTCCTAAAGCGGTTGACGGCTACAGTGAACTGGGCGGGTCAAGTTCGCTTTGAAACTTTGTGTCCAAACGCACTTGATACTATTTTAAAAACTATTCAAATATGGAGGAGGAAATAATGATAGCTGCAGGAATTGATATCGGCTCAACAACTGGCAAGGCCGTTGTGATGATTGATGACAAGATCATTCTCGGCAAAATTATCACCGTCACTACAAAACCGTCTATCACAGCTTCAATGGCCATTGATGAGGCGATAAAGAACGCTGGCCTGTCCGGAATAAAGGATATTGAATACATTGTCAGCACAGGCTACGGCAGACAAAAAGTTGATTTCGCCAATGAAAACATTTCAGAGATATCGTGCCACGGCCGCGGCGCTTTCCATGTGCTTCCTTCTGTCAGGACGATAATAGACATTGGCGGACAGGACTGCAAAGCGATTTCCTTGAGCGCCAAGGGCGTGACCACAAGCTTTGAGATGAATGAGCGCTGTGCGGCAGGCACCGGCCGGTTTTTCCAGGTAATGGCTAAGGTACTCACATGCGGGCTTGTCGGCATCGGCTCACTCGAAAACATCAGCCAGACCCCTGCCAGCATATCGAACCAGTGTAGTGTTTTCGCCGAGTCGGAGATCATCTCCCTTGTAAACAACGATACGCCGCTGCCGGATATCATCACTGGCATCAACAAAGCTGTCGCAAACAGGGTGAGTTCTCTGGTCAGAAGAGTCGGAATAGCTGACGATGTTGTGCTGACAGGCGGCTGCTCAAGCAATCATGGACTCACAGCTCAACTGGAAATTTCCCTTGGGATAAAAATTAAAGCGCTACCTCTTGACCCGCAGTTCATGGGCGCTATTGGAGCCGCCGTATTCGCAATGGAAAAAAAGAAGGCGCAGCCAGACCGGGCATCCAGACTTCATTAGGAAAGGAGAAATAAAATGGATATGGCGCATTCTTTGAAACTGAAGGGCTACCGGGGCGATAACCCGGTACAGCGAAAAAAGGAGAAACCAAAATGAAATCAGGCCTTAAATCAGAGGTGTTTGAAAAGTTCGTCAAAATAGCCGGTGGCATTATAAACCCGTCAATCGAGAACTGGCGGAACAATGGCGGCAGGGTTATCGGCTACACATGTTCATTTGTCCCCGAAGAGCTGTTCGTCGCCGCAGGGCTCACGCCCTTTCGCATACGCGGGACAGGCAGCAACCAAGACGCCGGCATGGCGGATGACTATTTCGAAGCCGCTAATATCTGTAGTTTTGTGCGCCATTGTTTCAACAAGATTTTACTTGGTGAATACAATTTTCTTGATGG
>CAIMCT010000310.1 GCA_903839535.1 uncultured Desulfobacteraceae bacterium | reverse complement strand
GGATATATTGGATATACTGCGAACTGGCATAATCTGCGCTTTTCATAAACTCCCTCTCCCAGCGGGGGAGGGTTGGGGTGGGGGATCAAAAACGTAAAATTATGCCGGTTCGCAGTATATGTAAAATGTTTAAACGACCGAGGTAATTGCAAAACCCCATTTGTTTCTTGTGTTTTCTCTGATTTTCTTCGATTTTCATATCATGTTGGATAGTTTTGCAATTGGTTCGATCGAAATCTTTTTTTCGTATGCCATGTAATTCGGCTAAAAACAACAGAAAACCTCAGATTTTGTTCTCCCTAAATTATAAAACCATGGTATCATACTTAAATGTTGTGGTAAGTGAAAAAAAATGCTTGCAAATATGATCTTAATGATTAAATAAACTGATTCAAAATGAAACTAGGGAATGCTACCAAAATTTTGGAAAGTATTCAACCAGAACTTCAGAAGATAGAAGACCCGAATATAAAACATGTCGTATCTGTCTTATTGAATCTGATAGAGATGCTGGCTTCTGATAATGCCAGGTTGAAACAAGAGAACCAGCTTCTTAAGGATGAGATTAATCATCTCAAGGGAGAACAAGGTAAGCCTGAAATCAACCCAAATATCGTAAAGGGTGGTGATATTTCTTCCGAGGATGAGCGCAAAAAGGCAGATAAAACAGATGAAGAGATATTGCCTCAAGTAGGTTGCAAATTTGATAAAGGCGCTTTAGAAAAACTTAAGGAACAACGGCTGCCATTGGAATTACTTGAGCAATTAGAACGGTTGAATGGACAGAAATATTGCAGTGAAACGGAATTTCTGACTGCTATGGAAGCCGAGATAGGCAAGGAGTTAACAGAGCAGTACAGCGATTTACTCATCAAATATGCCAGCTATAAAAAAAGAAACCGCAACCCGAAATTGCCTGATATAAAAATTGATCGTGAGGAAAAATGTACTGTTGATAAGGGACAACTACCCGATGATGCCGTATTTAAAGGGTATGAAGATAAAGTGGTTCAGGACTTGATCATCAAAACGGATAATGTCAGGTTTAAACGAGAAATATATTATTCAGCCTCTCTGAAGAAAACCTATCTTGGAGATGTTCCCAAAGGTTATGAAAGAGACTTTGGTCCCCATCTCAATTCCCATATAGTATCGATGAAATATGTGAATAACATGTCGTTTCCCAAGATAGAGGAGTTTTTAAATAATTTCGGGACTATTATCTCAAGGAGTTATATTTCTGAGTGCAGCAGAGCAAGGTCGCGTGTTTTAGCGGGTGCGAATCCCGCCCCGGAAGGTATGTAAAGCCAGCCACCGGGTAGCAAGTCCTTGGACCCAATGATGTAACTTCTTGGGTTAAGCGTAGGACAACGAGTCGGCAGGCCGTAAGCCGCAAGGCTGAAGTGATTGAGCCTCGAAATATAATAAATGGGAAGGATGACGCTGTTCAGATAGCGGAAATCAACACAAAGCCGGCGTAGAATGGCGAGCCGGTGGCGCTTCCCCGGGGTCTGAGAGCATGGCATGTCGGACATAGTGAACACATAGGAACCCGGGAGGCCCTGGAACCTTTTGCATGGAGGCAAGTATGCCGGACAACCGGATAATAAAGGGAGAAAGGCAAACGGGTATCAGGGAGTCGGATGGTGCCGTAGTACCGGTGAAGGCGGGTAATGCCGCTGGAGGAAAGGGCACCACATCGGTACGACTGTTGTATAGGAAACACGAACTGTTCACAGTAACAGAGATATCGTGGAAACAAAATTGCAGCAGATAATGAAGGTGATTTTGATTATCTTCAGATGAATGTACTGATGAGGAGCCGTGTGCGTTAATAGCGCAAGCACGGTTCTGAGATGGGCCGGTAACAATGGAGAAGGTACCTTGAATCGTTGATGACACATAGTAGCCTCGTGCGGCAAGGCGTATATGAAAGTTCATCTGATATCGTTTTTCTTATTTTCTAAATTGTTAACCGGTCTACTCGACAAGGCTGACCAAGGAAGAGCATGTAGGAGTGTTTCACGATGAAAAGTCAGAATTGTATAAGAGTGCTCTGGAGGTCAGCAGTTATCAGCAAATTCGCATAAGTCTATATGTTGTGGGTTTTTCTAACACCTTAATATTCAATGATAAATGACAGTTTGAATCTCTTTTGGCACGATGCTCAAATCAAAGATACTGTAAGCGAAAACCTTACAGGATCACAGAACTGCATCGTCCCAGAGGCATCGTTCGCAAGATGCAAATCCCGTTTGCGATGTGGTATCCTAATGAAATCGCATTAAAAATAGAAACCCACAACATATTGCTATATTGCGTCTATATGTTTTGGTATTGATCTAATATGCAAAAATATAAGAAAGACAACACCCCCCTGACAAAATATTAATTTGATGTTATGATTGAATCTGATTCGATTACACCCTTTGAATTGGAGGATATTATGGCACATGAAATGAATAACATGTTGCGAAGTCTGACCATGCTAAAAAAGGCATTGGACAGACTTGGCCGTCTGAACTATTTTCACAGAAAGCAGTATCCGGCAATATTTTTGGAGATAAAAGAAAGTATTGATGCTATGCAACTGTGGATAAGAAAGAATATGGCATTTTCTTCTATAAAGACTTTTTATACAAGTTTAAGTGATTTTATGGAGACTCTTGCAGGCATGATTTGCCAATTATGGGACACATGTAAGCCG
>CAIMCT010000309.1 GCA_903839535.1 uncultured Desulfobacteraceae bacterium | reverse complement strand
GCCGATGCGCTCATGTGTCAGACCATATTGTACCAGTGATGCGGTGGATGGTACTGGTAGATGGAAGGGGTGATATCCTTTCGGATTCCATTTCCTGACGGATGGCCCTGGCACCACATGGCAGGCTGCGGTTATAGAGACTGAGTCTGAAGAAGAAGACAATTTCTGATCGGCTGAAGGGTGATGTAAGCATAATCGTGATATCCGGTTGACAGCCATGGGTGGGAACGAGCGGGTGGCTTATTCTTGGACGCTAATAAAAACTGACCCTCCTGTGCTCAAATAAATTGATACAGGCAATGCGCAGAAAAATATTGAGGATGAATTTTCTTTGTATCTAAATCATCTCATTCTTGGAGGAGTACGAAGAATAGTTTGGAGTGTGGCCTATGAAAGAAGGAATACTATGAGGTTTATTGAGCGAACTTATGTTATAATATTGTATTATTACAGAATGTTGTGATTGAGATGTGATTTCATTGTTGGCGCGCGCCAACACACATCTTTTTTCATATAGGCATCTTTTGGTAATATCCTATCAAAACTTGAGAGCGAAATCAATCCAATTTTAACCTTTAATTCTGGCCAGTGGGTGGGTCAGTTTTATGTTATACTGCCAACTGTCACAATCTGCACTTTTGGACCCCCACCCCAACCCTCCCCCGCTGGGAGAGGGAGCATAAGGAAAGTGCAGATTATGCCCGTTTGCAGTATATCAAAACCAGTGGGTCATTTTTTTTGAGCGTCAAAGATATTTCCGGCGGTAAATGCATTCTGATATTCCCAGACTTCATCGTCATGAACCAAAAGAGAGCCTACGCAGCTGCTTTAAACAATGCTGGTTCTACCGGATTATGTGGTTATGTGCAACCCTCGCACGGATGCTGCAACGAGAGTGTTCTGGAGCCTGTTGAAAAATGGAATCGCGCAACAGAATTGCGCGATATTTGCAAAAAGACACCTTTTATTATAACAGTGCTGCAAAAATGCAATTTTCACCGGCTTGTAGTATGAAAACCACAAAATCCGGTAGAACCAGAAACAATGGCGCAAATTCAATGAACGTCGGGGATTATCTGTTCTCAAAAAAAGAAAAACCCGAATCCCAAAAAAGGAATCGGGTTTCACATCTGGCATAATTTGCATTTCCGCTGGCTCCCAAATCAGATTGGAAACCAGCGGAAACATCATTAATTCCCCCTCCCTCCCCGATGGGGGGATTAGGAGGGGCATGAGTTCAATTTATGCCTGTTCTACAGTTTACCTTAAATTCCTCCATTGGGCCCAAGGGTGAACACGGTAGGAATATTGATTGTTCCATCCGTGCTTTTCGTGAGGTTGGTGACGACCACACTTGATGAGCCAATTGAAAATTCATATGTGACAGGAACACCACCAGGGAAACGATTCTTAAGGTCGTTTCCTTCGATGGTGGTTGTGCCGTGATCAACGAGTTTCAGCGCTGTGGTGCCTACGGCTTCAGGAATGATCCTGCCGTCCCCATCCCTCGCTGAAATGGTTATTGCCCCACCAGATAGGACATCGCCTGACATATCAGTGATTTGAATGGTATTATAATCACTGACATAGTTGGTCGTATATTTGGTTATCCCTCTGGTGTAAACTGTTGGGATATTGATGCTATTGTCCGTGCTGCTCTTTATATTGGTGATCACGACATTTGGTGAATCGACGGTAAACTCATAAGCCATGGGTGAACCGGAAGAGAACCGACTGATCAGCTCAGCACCAGTAATCTTTACCGTTTCGAAATTGTAAATTTTATAAGAACTGATATCAGACTCGGGAATTTCCTTTCCGGAAGCATCCCATGCTCTGACATTGATAGCAGCTCCGCCGATAGCCAGTGCACCCGAAAAATCCGAAATATAGATGGTATTTCGGGAACCGACGCTGTTTGATACAAATTCGCTGATTCCAATCGTGTAAACAGTTGGAATGTTCAACGTTCCATCAGTGCTGTTTTTTACATTTGAAACGATCAGCTTGGGTGAGGCGATGGTAAACTCATAAGTCATTGGCGTACCCGTTGGAAAACGGGCTGGAATGGATGACCCGTTAATGGAGGTTGTTCCATGATTGTAGAGTTTCAAAGGCACCGCAGATGTTGATTCTGGAATAGCCTTGCCATCTTTATCCCAAGCCGTAATGGTAATCGCAACGCCACTGCTGCCGATAGTTCCGGACATATCCGTCACTTTGATAGTATTTCTGGAACCGATGGAGTTCGAGGCGAAGTCGCTTAGCCCGTTTGTAAAAATTATGGGGACCTTAACCGCCATATCGAAGCTGTTATTGACATTGGTGATAAACATTTTTGGTGATTCGACCAAAAATGTATATGCTGCCGGAACGCCACCAAGGAACCTGTGCTCAAGATCCGCACACTGGATGCTAGTCGTTCCATGATTGGAAACAGTTATTGGCAAGGCGGACCCGGCCTCAGAAAGTTCTTTTCCGTCTTTGTCCCATGCCCTGACAGTGACAGCCCCACCACCAGCAGGCAGCGAACCCGACATATCCGTAATCTTGACCACATCAATATCTTCGATTGAATTTGAGCCAACTACTATATTTCCTCCTGATGCGACATAGTCCTCGCCAGTTTTGTTGGCGGTGACATTGGTGTAATTCCTAAAAGCCGGTTTAAAGGTGAATCCGGCTTTGGATGGCGTAGCGGTGCCGCTATAGCCTTCGGATACGATTACACTGTAATTGCCGTTGCTATCGGTTGTCGTTTCTCCTCCACCGCTGCTGAAGGTGATCTTTACCCCGAAAACAACAGCGGAAGACGTTGTCAAATACTTTGTCACATTGCCTGACACTGTCCACTGCTTCAGCCCTGCCTGTTTCACTGTAACTTCCTGTGGACTGCCGGTCGCCCCGGCTGCTGTCACCTTGATTTTTCCTATACGAACGGATGTGCTGGTATTGGCATCAAACGCGAAGGTGATGGTTCCGGTGCCGGTGCCGCTGCTACCAGATTCGATCGAAAGCCAGGTACCGTCCGATACTTCAGCGGTCCATGGCATGTCTCCGGCTCCGTCATTAGAAACGCTGAATGTGGACGTACCAGCATCTTTCTCCACATCCCTGTTGGTTGGCGTTATCGACAGTGCGGGCGGTTTATCACCGGGTTTCTGTGTCACCGTTACTCTTTGGGGACTGCCGGTTGCCCCGACTGCTGTCACCAGGATTGTACCAGTACGCACAGTTGTGCCGGTATTGGCACCAAATGCGCAGGTGATGGTTCCGGCATTGCTGCCGCTGGTGCCGGATTTGATCGAAAGCCAGGCACCGTCCGATACTACAGCGGTCCACGGCATGTCTCCGGTTCCGGTGTTGGAAACACCGAATGTGGTTGTACCAGCAACGTTTTCCACATCACGGTTGGCTGGATCTACTTTAAGTATTGGTTTTGTCGGATCAAATTTCTGTGTCACCGTTACTTTTTGGGGACTGCCGGTTGCACCGGCTGCTGTCACCAGGATTGTACCAGTACGCACAGTTGTGCCGGTATTGGCACCAAATGCGCAGGTGATGATTCCGGCATTGCTGCCGCTGGCACCGGATTTGATCGAAAGCCAGGCACCGTCCGATACTACAGCGGTCCACGGCATGTCTCCGGTTCCGGTGTTGGAAACGCCGAATGTGGTCGTACCAGCATCTTTTTCCACATCCCGGTTGGTTGGATCTACTTTAAGTACTGGTCTTGGCGGATCAATGGGCTTTTGTGTCACAGTTACTCTTTGGGGACTGGCGGCTGCCCCGACTGCTGTCACCAGGATTGTACCGGTGCGCACTGTTGTGCCAGTATTGGCATCAAACGCACAGGTGATGGTTCCGGCATTGCTGCCGCTGGCACCGGATTTGATCGAAAGCCAGGTACCGTCTGACACTACCTTGGCGCTCCACTGCATATTTCCGGTTCCGTCGTTGGAAACGCTGAATGTGGACGTACCGGCATCTTTTTCCACATCCCGGTTGACTGGAGTTACCTTAAGTATTGGATTTCCGTCATCACTTCCGAGATAATCCTCGTCGATTTTGCTGGCTGTGACCTTGGAGTAGTCCCTGGAAGCTGGTTTGAAGGTGAATCCGGTTTTGGATGGAGTAGCAGCGCCGCTATAGCCATCGGGAACATTTATTCTGTAGTTGCCGCTGCTATCTGTTGTTGTTTCTCTTCCTCCGCTGAAGATGATCTTTACCCCGGAAAGAACAGAGGAAGACGTTTTCACATTGCCCGATATTGTCCACTCCCTAAGCCCTGCCTGTTTCACCGTCACTTCTTGAGGACTGTCTTTTGCTCCGGGTGCTGTCACCAGGATTTTCCCTGTACGATCGGATGTGCTGGTATTGGCATCAAACTCGCAAGTGATGGTTCCAGCACCGTCGCCAATGTTACCGGATTTGATCGAAAGCCAAGCACCGTCCGATACTTTGGCGCTCCACGGCATTTTCCCGTCTCCGGTGTTGGAAACATTGAAACTGGTCGTACCTTCGATGTGTTCCACATCCCGGTTGATCGGATCTACCAACAGAGCAGGCGGTCTTATCTGTTTTCCAGGGTCCTGTATCACCGTCACTTTTTGGGGACTACCGGTTGCTCCGACTGATGTCAGAAGGATTGTACCAGTACGCACAGTTGTGCCGGTATTGGCTGCAAACGCGCATGTGACGGTTCCAGCATTGGTGCCACTGGCACCGGATGTGATCGAAAGCCAAGTGTCTCCCAATAATACTTCGGCGGTCCAGGGCATGTCCCCGGTTCCGGTGTTGGAAACACTGAATGTGGTAGTACCAGCATCTTTTCCCACATCTCGGTTGGTTGGAGCTACCGTAAGTACCCCCCCGCAGGTGCCAGCTCTGTCAGTGGGATAGAAAGGATCTACCCGCAAGCCGACTTCACTGGAATACACTCCTACACCCGGAGCAGAGTGCCCATAAAGCCCAGCGAAGTCCAAAGTGACAGAGAAGTCGATTGTTTGGCCAACAGGTACGGAGATATCCCCTGAGTCCTTGAGGGTTCCATCATCCCAAAGTTGGAAGGTTATTACATCCTTCCCTCCCCCGTCATCAGTTGTCCCAGTGACCTTGCCAGCCACAGTCACGCTCACCGAACTACATTTACCCGACGGATCGATAAGCTGGATTCCGGTCAATGTAAGCTCGCCAACTGGTGAGGCGTAATCCACCTGCTCATCTAAAAAAGCAGGAATGTTTGTACTCGCAAACGCGGTAGCTGATATAAGTGCGAGACTTACAGCCACAACAAAGAGTACAATGGACTGTTGGGTCCGTTTATACTGATGTTTCACAGAATTTTTCATTTACTTCCTCCTTTTGTTTTAATTGGTTTCTGAGAATTGCAATGTTTTCCCCCAGTGTTAAGATTGATTCTTGATGATACCACACTGTAAACGTACAGAATCACCAATCCGTCCTAACTTAAACTGCGCCCATTTGTCAAGACAGTAATACTGCCATTTTTGTGGCATAGTAAACCTCCTTTGGTGAATGGAATGTCAGGCGCTTTTCTGTTTTCCTTTGCCAAAACATGCACGCAATAAAAGTGCCATAAGCGTTTAAACGAGAGTTTTCAGGTCGGCGCTTTTTCATCGAAACATAAGGATTGTGGATGGCTATATGAAAGTTTTAAGTTTTAGATGTTAGGTTTTAGGTCCAATCCCCGTGAATGAATCTCATTCATCCGGTTTCTTGCAATTGGTATCTCGACATCTTGAGCAAAATTTGGCTATCCACATAAGCCAGGACAGATTGGCTGCTCCCGTAAGTACTTGAGAGTAAAAGCGTCCCGGCTTATGTGGGAAGCCCAAAATTTACATATTCTGATTTGTTTTTTCGTCGTTTTTGTTTGAAATTTGATATTTTTATTTTCATAGCCCCCTAAAATTGCGTATTGGTCTACAGTGAATTTCATTCATTCACGGGTATTGGTTTTAGGTCAACACATTATCAAAGAATTTTCATCGTTCAGTGTTATCGGAATGATCATTGCGGTTTGCCAGAATGCTAAAGCCTGTTTCACATGACTTTGCGGTAATTTTTTATTGCAATTACAACATGTACGAGCCAATTGCAAAAATAGCCAACATGATATGAAAATCGAAGAAAATCAGAGAAAACACAAGAAACAAATGGGGTTTTGCAATTACCTCGTACTATTGAAAATTATATTGATGCTGCTGGTGATTTTTTGTATATTTAACCGCAAAGTCATATGAAACATGCTTTAATTCAATCTCTGATTAAAAAATGGTTGCTCATGCTGGCCGATATTTGATATCCAAATCCGTTCACCTGAAAAATGAGGATACCATTTTTTGTCACTTACCTGCCATTTTTTGGCAATGCAAGCTGTTGGCTTTATGGTTTCACTGCAATCATCAATATCTGAATAACATTGCGCCGAGTGATGCAAAGCGGCGAATCCTTGAAAATGTCAAAGGGCGAATATGGGTCTTCTACCAGGAACTCAAGGACTACAAGGTTTCCCCTGATCAAGCAAAACGAATCCAGTTAAACCTAAAACAAGCGCAATTGTAATAGGAGAGGAATTCTCTCCCTTTCAAAATAAATTTTGGCTAACAAATTAGGCGCACCACTCCTATGTTTTTAGTTACTCTTTTTCAAATTGTAGTTTTTTTGAATTTTATAGCATCCTTTAGTTTGG
>CAIMCT010000308.1 GCA_903839535.1 uncultured Desulfobacteraceae bacterium | reverse complement strand
GGAGAAAGGTTCGGTGATTGGTTCGGAGAAAATTATTGGACTTGTCCTAGCGAACTCCTATAATACCATTTCGGAGCCCCAAAAAATGGTTAGTGCCTAAGAAAGTGTCTAAGTAAGTGTCTAAGTTAAATGCCAGGGTAAGCAGCAATGAATTTAAGGCTGAAAGTGCATAATTTATTGATTACTTGTAACTTGACTTTCTTCTGGAAAAGAGCTGTAGCTATCTTATTGACCCAGGTGACAGGAATTAGTGTCTAAGTTAGTGCCTAAGTTAATCCTGATACCCAGGTCAGTATATCACCCCTTCGGACTACCATACTTGGCCAAGTAAATCTCTTCGGCCATATCCATCGTGGTAATCCGGTTAGTCCAATGGAAATTGGTTACTCGTGCGAATGAATCGAATTCAGCCTGGATCTCTTCGATGGTGGTTTTGCCATGCTTGAGGTAGACAAGCTGATGCGCCAAATAATTCAAATGATGGTGCAACACCACAATCTCCCCATCCAGAAATTCTAAAGATTGAACTTTAATGGGAAGGATAAGCTCAACCACGTGAAGATCCAATAACTCAGCCAGTTTTTTAAGGGTTGAAAACTTGATGTTCTCAGCCTGAATTGACTTGTAAAGGCTCGCACGCGGCGATTCCATCAATCCGGCAAGCTCAGTGAAAGACATACCCTTTTCTCCAAGTATGGTCTTAACTCTATCTATTAGTGCCATTTACGTATTGTTTATAAGTGGATAATAAGTTTTATTGTCTAATTCTTGGTGATCTGTGATATTATCATCACATTTGTGTCATTATTATCACATTTCATTTCGTTCTTTATCATTTAGCTTGCGAACATAAAATATTACATCCAAAGCATAAACAATACTAACAAAAGTAACCAATTTAATGATACAATGAAAACAATTATGACGTTTATCCATTCCAAAGAATCAGATGTGTTCAAATTCAAGCCCAACGCGAGCTTCTATAGGAAGGTCGGCATCAACCACAAACGATGGGGCCTGATCTACCGGGGCGAGATTGAGCCCGTTGTGAGTGAATTACAGCGCATTGCTGATTACTGGACGAAACGCTTAAATTGACCACCTATCGGCGCAGTAAATTGACCACCTCCCGGCGGACTTTCTGACCAGTCTTTTTACCCCACTTCAAATCGATCATTCAAGCTGCTTTTTTAGTTGATGTTAAAGATAACTTTTTTGTTAATGCAATTCTATCAGATGTGTTTGCTTCCCAGAGAGCTTCTCTCGAAGTGAAGGTCCTTCCAGTTCCATGCGGTGGGCACTGTGAACAATCCGGTCTAAGATAGCATCGGCAACAGTTTGCTCACCGATGATCTCATGCCAATCGGATATGGGCCACTGGGAGGTGATGATGGTGGATCGTTTGCTGTGACGATCTTCGACGATCTCCATCAAGGCAGAACGGTTTTGATTGTCAAAGGGCTGCAACCCAAAATCATCCAGGATCAGGAGGTCATGTTTTTCAATGCGGGCTATTTCTTTCAGATACGAACCGTCGGCCTTCGCCATTTTCAGTCGGGACATCAACTTGCCGGTGTTGGCATAGATGGCTTTGTAGCCCAGCGTGCAGGCCTGGTTGCCGAGTGCAGAGGCGATATAACTCTTGCCAACTCCGGTTTTACCAGTGATCATAATGTTTTCGGCCTTGTCGATAAAGCCGCATTCGGCCAGGCGCATCAACTGGTTTTTGTCCAGATTCCGGTCCTGATTGAAAAGAATCTGTTCCATGTTCGCGCTATAGCGGAACTTGGCCTGGCGCAGGCGTCTTTCAATGCGCCGGTTGTTGCGGTCGTCCCATTCCGCTTCGATCAGCATGGACACCATCTGGTCGTTGGTCAGGTTGACTAGTTGATCTTGTTCCATGCCGGCCCGGAAGGCGGCAGCCATGCCCAACAGTTTCATTTGCTTCATTCTGTGCACTGTTTCTTCATTCATAGTTTTCTTTTTTTATTAATTTGATTATTAAACAAAATCTTACCGGGCCGCGGCCCGGTAAGATTGATTACTTCTTTTCAGGCATAATACCTGGGTCCACGGATGTTTGGATGCCAGGGAAGCGGTTTCTTTTCTTCATCCGACTCCGGTTCGCTTTGATCCAGACCCTTTTCCAGGATCACCCGGATGGTATGATATCCGTAATCGCCGTAATACAGGGCCCGACGACAGGCACTGTTCAGCCTTTCCTTTCCCACCCGTGCAACAAAGCTTAATACCCCCTGGCAGGATTTGTAGGCTTGCTCGGGGTGGTGGCGACTGTTGAGAATGCCAATGATATAGGCTTTCGTGTCGGGCCCGACTTCTGAAGCCCGTTGGATAAACTTATCCGGGTTCCAGTCGCTCATGAACCGGTGCCTGGATGCCAGGTGATCTTCTACCGTGGTATGGCCAAACGGCTTTCTATTCCTCGGGTGGAAGGCGATCCGTTCGTAATGGTAATAAACCTCTATCTCGGTCTGGCTATACAGCAGAGTCACCTTCTTGCCAATAAACCGGTAGGGAACGCTGTAATAGTGCTTGTCATCGCTCAGACTGACGTAGTTGTTCTTCATCACGGTCACCACCTTCCGGTATTTGATCTCATACTGTGTGGCCGGCAGTGGCTGCAGCAGATCCCGTTCAGTGTCTTCGAACAAGTATCTGCGGCTGTAAGGCCGGCCATTTAAAAGCCGGTTGTTATGCGCTTCCAGAGCGGCCGCTATGGCCCGGTTCAGGCTCTCCAGTCCCGAGTACACCTCTTTGTTCACTTCCCCGTAAATGGTCCGGTAAATGATCTTGACGACCCCTTCCACCAGGGCTTTGTGCTTGGGCTTGTAAGGCCCGGCAGGAAGGGCGGCCATCGTGTAATGGCTCACAAAATCATGGAACGCCTGGTTCAGGGTGGGTTCGTACTTGTTACTCTTGACTACGGCAGACTTCAGGTTGTCGGTTACAATGGCCTTCGGCGCCCCACCATAGAAGTGCAGGGCATTTTCGCACGAGCGTATAAAGTCCTCTTTCTTTTGGCTGTGAGTGGCCTCAACATAGGTCAGCTGACTGGCGCCAAGGATGGCAACAAACACCTCGGCTTCACAGACTTCTCCGGTAAACGGATCCAGGTACTTCAGCTTCTCCCCGGCATAATCCACATACATCTTTTCCCCAGCCGGATGCTCAATATGCATCGGGGAGTTGTGAACCTTCTTCCACCGGCGGTAATACAATTTAAAAGCGGTCAGCTGGTAACCGTCCGGATGTTGTTCAATATACTGCTTCCAGAGCTTTTCCCGGGAGTTCTCCCGGCGCTTCAGCTTCTTGTCTAACTCTGGAAAGAGGCTGATTAGCGTCTGGTAACGTGGATCTTCGATAAGGCCGTCCCGGCGGGTCATGTCCATGAACAACTTCTCGAGCACCGCCTCATCCATCTTTTCCACCTCGTCCAAACTCAATCCGGATGCCAAAAACAGCCGGATATACTTTTTGACCGTGTTCCTTGGCAAACCGGTCCGCTCCCCGATCGAGAGCTTGCTGACACCTTCGGTGTACAGCCTGATCACACTGCGTACTTTACTCATACTGATTAATTTATTAGACATTTTAAATAATGTTGAAACGGTGCCAACATTACTCAAACATGCCGCTAATCAGCAGCTATAAAATCATTTTGAAGGGGGTGGTCAGTTTGCTCCGCCGGAAGCCCAATTTTGGCTTTGTCGGAAGCCTTTTAGAAGACCCTTTGGGGGGTGGTCAATTTGCTGCGCCGATGACTGGATTTTTTGAGCGTTTTTTCCACTGATGAGTACTTCAATGATTATTTTGAGACCTACAAAAATGTGGCCGAACATGAGATACTACCTTTCACCAACCTGATAAATGGTAAAGGGGTATTTTCTTGTACCCGGAGAGTGAATTTCCCACCTATTTTCTTGGACAAAAGGACTCGGGATTCGCTTTGTACCGGAAGATTTACCCGTAATCTGAATTTTAAGTTTTGGTAGGTACTTTCATTAAATCCGAATAAAGGTTCCCCTCGG
>CAIMCT010000307.1 GCA_903839535.1 uncultured Desulfobacteraceae bacterium | reverse complement strand
ATATTCTCTTGCAACGCCATAAATTTCGAAATTGCCATATATTTTAGTGAAAAACTGATCCCATTTTTGTTCCGCTCACCCCACCCCCAAACCCCCACCCGCAAGGGGAGGGGGGACTTTCACTCCCTTAATCCCTTTCCACAAGGGGGTCTGGAGTTTGGACATTTACTCCCCCTCCCCTTGCGGGAGGGGGTCGGGGGGTGGGGGCTGATGAAAATTGCCATATATTTTAGTGAAAAACTGATCCCATTTTTGTTCCGCTCACATAATTATGTTAAATTTCAGATAGTTAAAAAACAAAGAGTAAAAATGGGAGCAATTTAAAACCAGTTTTTTGATGATTTTCATCACCCCACTCTGACCCTTATTATTTTTCTGGCTTTTTTGACAAAATCATCTGATAGGCGGTTTTCCGGGAGATGCCGAATTTCAACGCAATTTTCCTGGCAAGCTCACCGGGACTTTCCGCCATGTGCGGGATATACTCCGTGAGGATAGACTCCACGGATTCGGGGGAAATGGGATTGTCCTTGTTTTTCCCGGAAAATACCAGAGTACATTCACCTTTAATTTCCTTGCGTTCGGACAGGTCAGCCAGGATATTTGAAATAGGTCCGCGAATAAACTCTTCATACCGTTTGGTCATTTCCCTGCATAGAACTCCGGAGCGATCCCCCAAAACCACCAGCGCATCATTCAAGAAAGATAGAACCCGCTTTGGAGATTCATAAAAAATCAAGGTTCTGGGTTCGTTTTCAATGTCCTTCAACAGGGCGGTTCGCCGGGCCTGTTTTTTGGGAGGAAACCCCAAAAACACGAAGGCATCTGTGGGAAGTCCGGAAACGCTGAGGGCTGTAATGGCTGCAGATACACCGGGAACGGGAATCACCTTAACGCCTGCCTGAATCGCCGCACAGATCAGCCTGTATCCGGGGTCCGATACCGACGGGGTTCCAGCATCGGAAACCAGCGCAATAGAAACTCCATCATGAAGTTTCTGGATGAACTGGGGAGTACGTTCGGCTTCATTGTGATCATGATAGGAAATGAGCGGAGATGAGATATTATACCTGGAAAGCATTCGGCCTGTGTGACGGGTATCCTCCGCAGCCACCATGTCAACACCAGACAGTACGCCAATTGCACGCAGGGTAATATCCTCAAAATTGCCAATCGGGGTCGCCACCACATAGAGCGCGCCCTTTTCAATACCCCGCGACGCGTCAGCAACCGGTAAGTTCAAAGGCATTTTTGATAAGCTCAATGGTGTTCTGTCCGGAATTTGAAAATATCGCTACCACATCAAACCGGGCTCGAACATGGCTTTGGTGGGTGGATTTGAGATACTGAAGTGCTACTTTTGAAATTTTACGTTTTTTTTGAAGGGTGACTGCATGTTTGGGGCTGCCGAAAGCCGCAGAAGACCTGGATTTAACTTCGACAAAGGCGATAGTTTCATTGTCTTTGGCAATGATATCAATTTCCCCCATGCGGGTGCGATAATTCTGTTCGATAATGAGGTATCCCTGCCGTTTTAAATAGATCGCCGCCAGGGATTCATTATTTTTCCCAAATATCTGAAAGGAATTTACCATAATTTCCCCACTCCTTTAACCCCCTTAAAACTTTTACGGTGAATGGGGGAACAGCCGTAAGTTCTGATGGCTTCTTTGTGAAATGGGGTCGGGTATCCCTTGTGAATGGCGAAACCAAAATCCGGATAGTCTTCGTGATAGCGCACCATCAGGCTGTCCCGGGTCACTTTCGCAATAATGGAGGCAGCCCCGATGGAAATGCTCAAGGCATCTCCTTTCGGGATGGCTTGCTGTGACAGTGAAAAAGGCAGGCGGAAAATTCCGTCAATCAACACATGTTCCGGAAGGGGAGAAAGATTTTTGACAGCCATTACCATTGACAGCAGAGAAGCCTTTAAAATATTCGTTCTGTCAATCTCGCCGGAATCCACAATGCCGATACCGATGGCATCGGCATGTTCATATATCTGCTGATAGAGAAACTGTCGTTTTTTTGGAGACAGCTTTTTGGAATCCGTTACACCCGAAACCGGAAAGGAAAAAGGGAGAATCACAGCGGCTGACACAACCGGACCGGCCAGGGGACCCCGGCCAGCCTCGTCAACGCCCGCAATTCGCGTCAAACCGACCTGTCGCGCCTGGTTCTCGTATCTCCACAGGTCAATACCCATCTGGCCTTTTCAGGAACGATCTTCTTTAATTCTGGCCGCTTTGCCCTTAAGTTTACGAATATAGTAAATTTTGGCTCGTCGAACAGCACCTTTTGAAACCACTTCAATTCGGTCAATAATCGGTGAATGCAGCGGGAAAATACGCTCAACCCCGATTCCGTAAGAAACTTTTCTCACCATAAAGGTCGCATTTGTGGTGCCTCTACGCTTGCTGAGCACCACACCTTCGAAAGCCTGAATACGTTCTTTTTCGCCTTCCTTGATTTTGACATGAACCTTTACCGTATCTCCGGCGGAAAATTGCGGCAGATCCAGTCGCATCATTTCTTTTTCCAAAAGCTTGACAATTTCCATAATTCCCCCCAAAAAAGTTATATAGCAATTTAAAAGAATTAACATGGATGAACAGGATAGACAGGATAAAAACAAGAGTTGCTTCTACTCTGTTTTTTTACCGTTATACTGTTCATCTGGTATATCAATGTTAATGCTTTTGTTTAAAATTCGTATCATTCTTAAATTTCATCGAACGCTCTTGTGCCCGCTAATCACAACTAAAATCGAAAGGATTCCCCCTTTTGAAAAAGGGGGGCAGGGTGGATTTCGGAGCCTATCCACCTGAAAAATCCCCCTCAATCCCCCTTTTCCAAAGGGGGAAGTGTCATTTTCATATATGGGGTGATCGAATTTAGGAAAGATACTAAAATTCGTCATCCTAAAATCACAAGTTTATCAGTCATTCCAAAGATGGTCGTCCCAGCAGGCGATCCAGAATAATGGACGTTGCAGAACGGACCGACAGGTGATTATATTCCGTATTGCCAAGAATCGGTTCCAGAATATGATCTGCCTCATCCATGCAACCCTGTGAAAGTCCCCATGCAGTGCCAAACACCAACAGATAGGGAGTTCCTGTTTCCAGCAGTTTACGGAACCGAGATATCGAAATGACACCGGAATGATCCCTTGCACTGGTCACAACAGTACGGGGATACCCTTCTCCCCTCAAGTCTATGTCTTCACGGGCCTTTTCCAGAGTATCCTGAATGCAGACCATTTCCAGCGCCTGGCATCGCTTTGGATTATAAACAGCTCCTGAGCCTATTGTCCAGTGCGAAACCAGCGTCTTTACCAGCGACTGTTGATCCTCAAGCGGGGTAATGACATAAAGCGCTCTTGCCCCATAAGTTCTGGCGGCCCTCGCCATGTCATGAATATCCAGGTTGGTCACAGCCGATGCGATGATCTCCCCGCGCTTGTTGACGACTGGGTAATGGGCCAATGCCAGATATAGATTGGGACTGCAGTATGTGGTCAATGTCCAAACGCCACTGTTGAAGAATTCGAACCTCAGCCAGTGTAAGCTGGCGCCGCATCAATAAATCCCTGCGTTTCAAAACCGTGCGGATCAGAGACGATTCCAGTCGCCATTTCTCAATTTCCGCATGATTGCCCGAAAGCAAAACTTCCGGGACCGCATCGCCTTCGAAATTCGGGGGGCGGGTGTAGTGGCCATGTTCCAGAAGGCTGTCGCTAAAGGAATCTTTTTGAGCAGATTCCTCGCCCCCGAGGGCGCCAGGAATCAACCGGGTTACAGCTTCCATTAGTACCATTGCCGGCAGCTCTCCGCCGGTCAATACATAATCGCCAATCGAAATTTCATCATCCACAAACTGCTGACAGATGCGCTCGTCTATACCCTCGTACCGGCCGCAAATCAAAATCAGTCCGGGCTGCATGGAAAGTTCTGCAGCAATCTCCTGATTAAACGCCCGGCCCTGCGGAGACAGATAGACGGTTCTGGCACCAGGCGCTGCTTTTACGGCCCAGCGGATGGCCGCCGCCAGAGGCTCTGGCTTCATGACCATACCGTTTCCACCGCCATAAGGGCGGTCATCGGTTGCCTGATGCCTGCCTGCGGCAAACTCGCGAATATTCGCGGCAGAGGCGGAAATCACGCCCTGCTCAATAGCCCGCCTGATAATGCCATGGTCCCAGAAGAGCTGAAACATTTCTGGAAAAATTGTTAATGCGACAAAATTCATGGACGACTTTCAGAAGCAGCCTGCTTCCGCCTTTGCCTCATAACAGAGAATCCTCATCTACAGACCTTCAGGAATATCCACCCGCATGATTTTCCGGTTCAAATCAATTTCCAGAACAACCGAGGCAATAGCTGGAATCAGAATTTCACCAGCATCCTGGGTTTGAATCACATACACATCGTTGCTGCCGGTCTCGATAAGGGAGGCGACAGTCCCAACATGGTGCCCATCAGCCGAAATCACCGACATACCCGCAATGTCCGACCAATAATAGGTGTCCGGCTCAAGATCAGGCAGACTGGTTTTTTTCACCAGCAGATCTGAACCCGGCAACGTTTCAGCCAGGTTGCGATCTGAAATTCCCTTTAACAAGAGAAGCAGCTTTCGCCCCTGCGGCCTGGCATCCACGACCTCCATCGCACGGCTTCCGCCTTTAGAATCTCGAACGATCACAGTATGACCAGACGCAAATAATGAAAAAGATTCCGCCTCGCAGTGAACCTTTACATATCCCTTGACACCATGAACGCCGACAATTTTTCCAATGGTCACGGTATCCGGATTCATTTCGCTTCAGCAGCCTTATTCGATGATTTCAAGTACCGTCCGTTTTTTGATCTTGGCTGAAGCTGCGCTCAGAAGGGTCCGCATAGCCTTGGCCGTCCGCCCCTGTTTTCCGATGACCTTTCCAAAATCCTCTTTGGCAACCTTCAGCGACAGCACAGATGTCTGGCTCCCATCAACCTCGGAAACAGACACATGTTCAGGGTGATCAACAAGCGCTCGGACAATGTAACCTATCAGATCTTTCATAGCCCCATCTCCTTGGCTGGCAGGCGAGAATCCATAAAGGACGTTATGATCAAGTACCTCAGACAGAGATATCCGACATGCCCTGTTTTTTCAATATGCTTCTGACCGTATCGGTTGGTGTTGCGCCCTGGCCGATCCAGTACTGAACACGATCCTTTTTCAGGGTGACATCAGCCGGCGTGTTCAGCGGATTATATGTTCCCAGATTTTCCAGAAATTTGCCATCCCTGGGGCATTGGCCATCTGCTGCCACAATACGGTAAAAAGGTCGTTTTTTTGCGCCGTGTCTGGCCAGTCGAATTTTAACAGACATACATTTCTCCTTGTAGTGATGCAATTTAGAAATTACGAATTACGAACGAATAATCACTAATTTGTAATTATTTAAATGGCGAAAAGCCTCTTCCAAACTTTTTGAGGCCGCCCTTGTTTATTTTCTTCATCATCTTCATAACATGATCGTAGTTTTTCAGCAATTGATTCACATCCTGAACAGTTGTGCCGCTGCCACTGGCAATACGCTTTCTTCGGCTGCCGTTAAGAATGCTGTGTTTGTGACGCTCCTGCGAGGTCATGGAATTGATAATAGCCACAACCCTGCCCAGTTCTTTTTCATCCACCTGGAGATCTTTCAGATGTTTGTTTTGACCCACACCCGGAATCATGTTGATGAGATCTGTCAAAGATCCCATTTTTCGAATCTGAAGCATCTGATCCCGAAAATCTTCAAGGGTAAACTGGTTTTTTCGAAGCTTTCTCTCCAACTCAACAGCCTGTTTTTCGTCCACCACGGATTGAGCCTTCTCAATCATGGTCAGGACATCGCCCATTCCCAGAATCCTGGATGCCATTCGGTCGGGGTGAAATACCTCAAAATCATTTAGTTTTTCACCAACACCGATGAATTTTATCGGCTTATCGATGACCGACTTGATGGAAATTGCAGCTCCACCTCTGGCATCTCCGTCCATTTTGGTCAGAATCACGCCGCCAATATTCAGCGCATCGTTAAAAGCGGTGGCGATGTTCACCGCGTCCTGACCGGTCATGGCATCGGCCACCAGTAAAATATCTGAAGGCTTCACTCTGTCCCGAATACGGATAAGTTCCTGCATCAGATCCGCATCAATGTGAAGCCGACCTGCTGTGTCCAGAATCAACGTATCCAGGCCTTCCCGGTGTGCTTGATTTCTGGCTTCCATGCAGATATCAACCGGATCCATGTTCTGTGTTGACGGAAACACCGGAATTGAGAGCTGCTCGCCAAGCTTCTTTAGCTGTTCAATAGCCGCTGGACGATATACATCGGCGGGAACCAGATATGGCTTTTTCCCTTTTTTTCTTAAGAATATCGCAAGCTTTCCGGCTGTTGTGGTTTTTCCAGATCCCTGAAGCCCAATGAGCATGATGGAAACCGGTCTTTCGCCTGACAGGTTCAGATCCTCCTGCCGGGAACCCATCAATTGTGTCAGTTCACCGTTGACAATCTTGATGACCTGCTGGCCGGGTGTCAGGCTGGACATGACTTCCTTACCCAATGC
Organism: uncultured Desulfobacteraceae bacterium; assembly: GCA_903839535.1. Taxonomy (GTDB): domain Bacteria; phylum Desulfobacterota; class Desulfobacteria; order Desulfobacterales; family Desulfatirhabdiaceae; genus RAAP-1. Next base: position 7,104 of record CAIMCT010000307.1, on the reverse strand, counting down.
CCGATCCTTGATATCCGCGATAAATTTTTTGACAACTTTATAGTGGACATCGGCCTCAAGAAGCGCCAAACGCACTTCTTTCAATCCATCCTGAATATTTTTTTCGGACAGCGTTCCGTGACCCTTAAGCTGTTTAAAAATAGCATTCAGTTTGTTGCTGAGATTGTCAAACATAAAATTCACCCTATGGTGTTACTAAATCCTTGAAAATAGTATGCGAAAAGTGGTATGTCAAGAAGATTGTTTATTTTTCATGAAAGGCCAAAATATGAAAACTGGCATGAGTACATCCGCACAGACAGACATCAAAAATCTGAGCAAGGAACAATTGGGAGCCTGGCTGGAGGAAAACGGAATCAAATCCTACCGCGCTGGTCAGATTTTCAAATGGGTATTTTCTCATCAGATTGATCAGTTTAGCAGCATGACAGACCTGGGTCAAGAACTGCGAGAAAAACTTGCCGCTCATTTTATCATTTCCCGTCTGCAGACCGAAAGAATTGAGACATCCATAGACGGTTCACAAAAGTATCTTTTCAGGCTGGCGGACGGCAATCATGTAGAGACCGTACTGATCCCTGAAAAAAACCACTTGACCCTGTGTATCTCCAGCCAGGTAGGTTGTGCAATGGGATGCAGGTTTTGCCTGACGGCAAGAGACGGGTTTGTCCGAGACCTTACGTCCGGCGAAATTGTTTCTCAAGTTCGGGATATCAAAAAAAATATTGGCAGCCAGCCTCTATCCAATATCGTCATGATGGGGATGGGAGAGCCGCTTGCCAATTATTCAAACGTGGTTCAGGCCATTCGAATCCTGACGGACAGGGATTTCGGACTCGAATTTTCAACCCGTAAGGTTACCCTGTCCACTGCCGGCCTGGTTCCAGAACTGCTGCAACTGGGAAAAGATATCTCAGTCAACCTTGCGGTATCGCTCAATGCAACGGACGATGCCACCCGCAGCAGGCTTATGCCTATCAACAATAAATATCCTCTGAAAAATCTTCTGGAAGCTTGCATTAAGTATCCCCTTGCACCCCGAAAACGGATCACTTTTGAATATATTTTACTCCGGGAAATTAACGATTCTACGGAAGATGCCTTGCGTCTGACGAAACTGCTGCGACCCATCAAGGCCAAAGTTAATCTGATTCCTTTCAACGAACACCCCGGCAGTATGTTTCAAAGGCCAGATGAAAAAAGCATCCTGAAATTTCAGGATATACTGGTTCAGCACCACTACACTGCCATGGTCAGAAACAGCAAAGGACAGGATATTTCCGCTGCCTGCGGGCAGTTAAGGGCAACCCATGAAATCACTCGAAATTGAGATCAAGTTTTACATACCGGACATTGATTCCATCCGTGCCGGAATCCGCTCTCTTGGAGCTGAGCTGAAGGACAGCGGCTTTGAAACCAACATCTTGTTTGATGATGAAGAAATGCGCCTGACTCAGGGGAAAAAACTGTTGCGACTTCGGCAGGATAGCCGTTGCCGGCTGACCGTAAAAACGCCGCCGGATGACGTGGACACCACCAAAATCAATCAGTTTAAAATCTTCAGGGAACTTGAAGTGGATGTCAGTGATTCTCAAACAATGATTGCCATTCTGGAGCAGCTTGGTTTTTATCCTCGGCAGGTTTATGAAAAACAGCGGGAAACTTATCTTTTTAACCGAACGGAGCTATGCCTGGACACCCTGCCTTATGGGCATTTTCTGGAAATCGAAGGAGGAAAAGACGATATTCGGAAGGCGGCTGAGATCATCGGCTTAAACTGGGAAAAAAGAATAACTGCTAATTACCTGTCCCTTTTTGCAACAATCCAAAAGCAGTTGAATCTGCCATTTAAAAACGTCACATTTGAAAATTTCAAAAAAATGAAAATAGATAAATTCCGGATGCATAAAATTCTGGAAGAAGGAATTTGGTGCCTTTAACTATTCAGGATAATATGTAGCGCAGGCATTATGGGATTCCCATGTGGTAACGCTGTAAAGATAAGCTGCCGAAGAATGAAGAGAATCCCTTAGCCCAAGCGCAATATAAAGCGCCAGGTTTTCGGACGATGGCGGAAAATGATCCCCAAAATCTTCCAGCTCATTCAAGAAACTGTGATCCAGCTTCTCGACAATGCGCTTGACCTCCTGCTTGATTTCTCCAAAATCCAGCACCACGCCAGCCGCATTCAATTTTTTCCCACGAACGCAAACCTCGACCTTCCAGTTATGGCCATGAAGGTTTTCACATTTCTTATCTACCATTTTCAGTTGATGAGCAGCCGCAAAATGAGAAATGACTTTGAGTTCAAACATTATTTTCCCTCTGTGGAGCAGAACTACCTTCCGGCAGATACTCCTTTTAAAATATTTTTCAGTTTAGTTGAGAACTTGCCAGATTCCAGTCTTTTAAATTCCAATAGTAGATCTTCCTGTTTTTTACTGAGATGGGTCGGTGTCTTGATATCGACCTGAATGACCTGGTCGCCACGTCTGCCGTTTCTAAGAGAGGGAATTCCTTCTCCCGGAAAACGGAACTGCTCTCCGGGCTGCGTACCCTTTGGAATTTTCAGTACTTTTTCACCTTTTAGCGTTGGCACTGTGACTTCATCCCCCAAGGTCGCCTGAATAAATGAAATGGGAACCACGCAAATTACATCCACATTGTTTCTCTGAAAAAACTCGTGGGTTTCAACATGAATGAATACATAAAGATCACCGGAGGGTCCATTGTGGGAACCGGCCTCGCCCTCGCCGGTCAACCTGAGGCGGGACCCGGTATCAACGCCGCCTGGAATTTTTACAGATACTTTTTTATGAATCAGCACTTTGCCTGCGCCGTTGCATTCGGCGCATGGATTGGCAATGATCTGTCCCTGGCCCCGACAAGATGGACAGGTAGTTCTCACCGTGAAAAAGCCCTGACTTCGGGAGACCTGACCGGTTCCCTGGCAGTGCCGGCAGTTTTCCGGATATGTCCCTGGCTTACAAGCGCTACCTTCACACTGCGGACAGGCTGCCGTCTTTTCAAGGTCAATTTCTGTTTCAGTTCCGAATGCTGCATCCATGAAACTGATGCGCATGTCGTAGCGAAGATCAGAGCCTCTCTGAGTACGGCTCTGGGACCGATTAGCTCCGGAAAACCCAAACAGGTCCTCAAAAATACCCCCGAAATTTGAAAAAATATCCTCAAATCCCCGAAATCCTGAAAATCCTGCACCCTCAAGCCCCTGGTGGCCATATTGGTCATAAATCTGTCGTTTTTGAGGATCCTGAAGCACTTGATAAGCTTCGGCAGCTTCTTTAAACTTCTCTTCAGCCACCTTGTCCCCGGGATTTTTATCCGGGTGATACTTGATGGCCTGTTTTCGATAGGCGGATTTCAATTCGGTTTCCGCAGCATCCCGACCTACGCCAAGAATTTCGTAATAGTCCCTTTTGATCGTCATTGAGAATCCTGATAATAATCGATACTGATAAATGAATGGAAAGTAAAACCACATAAGCTAATATTCGTTAGAAACTAATGCAATAAATGGTGTTGTCAACCCACAAACGGACGCCGGATTACCGTATCTTTAGCCCAGCGTTCATCATCCCGGAAGGAATACTCAATATTGTAATGAAGCCCTCTGCTTTCTTTTCTGTGCATGGCGCATTTGATGATCAACTCGGCAACCATCGCAAGGTTTCGCAGCTCAATCAGATCAGCAGACACCTTAAAATCCCAATAATATTCCTGAATTTCACTTTGAATGATTTCGATTCGGTGCCTTGCCCGGTTCAGTCGCTTATCCGAGCGAACAATTCCCACATAATTCCACATAAAACGACGAATCTCATCCCAGTTTTGAGTGACCATGATCAGCTCATCACCATGTGTCGTACCTGCCTCATCCCAGTTGGGAGCATCTGGCATCGCCCTGAAATCCATGGTCTGAAGATCCTTTACAGCCTGCTCTGCTGCAGAATCCGCATACACCAGCGCTTCGATCAGGGAATTGCTGGCAAGCCGGTTGGCCCCATGAAGCCCTGTACAGGCTGTCTCCCCAATGGCATAAAGTCTGTGAATATCCGTGCGGCCAAAGATGTCCGTGGAAATACCACCGCACATATAATGGGCGGCAGGCACCACAGGAATTGGGCCGGCTGTCATATCCAAGCCAAAACTGAGGCATTTCTGATAAAGATTGGGAAACCGCGATTTGATAAATCCCGGTTTTTTATGAGAAATGTCGAGGTAAACTGAATCATCTCCGCTTTTTTTCAATTCGGTGTCAATCGCACGCGCCACCACATCTCTACAGGCAAGGTCTTTTTGGGGATCATATTTTTCCATGAAAGCATGGCCTGCGGAATCCATCAGAACGCCGCCCTCTCCCCTTACTGCTTCAGAAATCAGGAAATTCTTGGCATCAGGGTGATACAGGCAAGTGGGATGAAACTGGACAAACTCCAGATTCGCAACGGTAGCGCCTGCACGGTAGCCCATGGCAATGCCGTCTCCTGTTGCGATATCGGGATTACTGGTGTAGAGATAAACTTTTCCAGCGCCTCCAGTCGCCAAAAGGGTAATCTTGGCTTCAAAGGTATTGACCTGGTGGGTGAAACGATCCAGAACATATGCGCCGCAACAGAATGCCTCATGGGTTGTGGTCACCAGTCCGCGTTTCATTCGCGTGGAACATGTAATCAAGTCAATGGCGATATGATTTTCAATGACGCGGATGCGTTCGTGTTCCCGGACATGCGCGACCAGAACTTTTTCCAGTTCCAGTCCAGTCATATCCTGGGCATGAATAATCCGTTTCTGGGAATGCCCACCTTCACGGCCCAGATCAAAATTCGGAGCCCCCTGATATCGCTTCTCTTCCTTCAGATTGAACCTTACACCAAGATCAATGAGTTCGCGAATCCGATCAGGCCCTGATTTGACCACTTTTTCAACAACTTCCAGGTTACAAAGGCCATCTCCGGATATAAGGGTATCCTGAATATGAAGGTCAAAAGAATCGACTATGCTGAAAACAGAAGCAATTCCCCCTTGAGCCTGAGTTGTGTTGCTGTCCATTACGCCTTTTTTGGTTATCAAAACCACTTCACCAAAATCAGCAGCCTTCAGAGCGAATGTCAAGCCGGCCACACCGCTGCCTATCACTAAAAAATCAGTTTGAATGTTCACAAGAATGCCTTTTATTGTTTTTCATCAGCGAATCAACGAATACGACCGTTTCCGTTTGGCAGATAAACCGATTAAAAAACCTGCCAGTAGCACAGCACCTCCTGCCAGAAACCATTTGAAATTTTGGTCAAATGTGGCTTTTCCAACCTCTGCTTCAAGCTGTTCGAGTTTTTTGCCCTGCTCGGAAAACCTGGCCAGGGTGTCTTCATAATCGGCTCTTAGCTTGACAACTTCCTGAGAATCCTTTTTCAACGTATGGTAACTATCATTCAGCGTCTGCAATTGCTTACTGCAATTTTGCTGAGCGGCGGCAAGTTTCCCGTTTTCTTCCTTCAATTGGCTGACATCCTCCTGGGGCATCCCGGACTGGCCAACAATGTCTGCATATTTTTTTTCAAGTACCTTAAGTGCCAGGGAACTCGGTATCTGAGTCGATAGAAATCGGCTGAGGACCCATCCTTCCTTGTCGTCCGAAAGCCGTATTTTTGTCCATTCGTCTCCGGACTGTAAGACATTCACCAAATCTCCGGACATCATTGTGCCGACGATTTTTTTATCGTTTCCAGGTTCCCTGCGAACGGTAAGTCTGATATTCTCGGAAACGTAAACATTTTCGGCCCACGATGTCGCAGCCAGTATTAAAATCAAGCACCCGATAAAAACAAAACGACTCATGGATATCTGTCTCCAAATTTGGGGTTTTCCCTGGTCAGCATCAGGGTTTGCTCTAAAACAGGGTACATTTTGGTTTGAATTCACTTGTTCTGTCAATAATTTCTTTTCAATTTGATGAGGGTATGGTACTTTTACAGGACATAAGGCAACTCAAAATGTATAATCTACCATGATTCACTTAAATATTTTTACATGGATATACAGGATGGACAGGATAATGAAAAACAGAAATTATCCTTCTTTATCCTGTATATCCTGTTTACCCATGTAAATAAAAATACCACGATCTGGGAGATTATTTCATGTGAGTTGCCTAAGAGAGATTTAATACTATTGCTTGGATGACAGGGAATGATTGTTTTTGATTTAATGTGCCTACAGGGCCATAAGTTTGAGGGTTGGTTTGATGATGGTAGAGCCTATGAGGATCAGAAAGATAGGGGACTGATATCCTGTCCGGTTTGCAATGACGCGGATATATCGAAGATGCCAACAGCATTTTCCATTAAATCTTCTCATCCTGATAAAACGATTTCCCTTCAGCAGAAGGAATTGGCCAGGATAGAAAATAAAATTGCAGCTTTTATTGAGAATAACTTTGACAATGTAGGACCCAAGTTTGCCACAGAAGCATTAAAAATCCACTATGGCGTGACCGAACCCAGGAACATCAGGGGTACCAGTACACAAGAAGAAGAGAAAACGCTCAAGGAAGAAGGCATCGAGTTTATCAAAATCCCCGTTGTTTCAGACGACGGATAACAGAAACAATAAGCTTTCTCCGTTATCTGTTGTCTGTCATCCGTCACAGGCGCCGCATAACCGACACCCCGACATTGGGCAGGGCGGCGACATCTTTCCTTCCATCGCCTTGAGATACTCCTTTTCCAGGAAATCTTTTTGGACCCCGTTGTCAATATGATCCCAAGGCAACACCTCATTCAAAGACCGTTGCCGCTGGTTATAAAATGCGATGGAAAACTTGGGAGTTTCCTTGAATGTTTTTCCCCAGTCCCCCTTGTTGTGGACAGCCCTGATCAGCATATCCGATGCCCTGCGGTCGCCTCTGGACAAAAACGCCTGAATTGCAGCTTCCTTGAAACTGTTTGCCTCAACCCGGACATTGGGAACATGTTTCAGGCCACGGAAGATCATCGCCAGTTTTTTTTTCAACAGTGGCATTGCATCCATTGCAGCCCACTGGAACGGCGTAGCGGGTTTGGGAATAAAGGCGTTGACACTGATGGT
>CAIMCT010000306.1 GCA_903839535.1 uncultured Desulfobacteraceae bacterium | reverse complement strand
GAAAGCCTCGCATGACAGAAAACGACAACATAAAAAACGCCCTCCACATTCTCACAGCCATAGGGCTTCCCCGAGCCCAACAAAATGATCGTTCCGCTCTTTGTTTGTTGGCGCTGCTCAATCTGACACCTCAAAAAACCTGGATGCAAGCAGAAAACCCGCTTGTGGGCATCACGCCGATGATGGAATTTAGCAAGAAGTACTATGGTATGCGGATGTTGCTACTTCTGCGATTGACCGAAGAATGGCCATGGCCTATCAGCTCTATCGCCCCATTGAGAAGCTGTTTCTGCGGCTTACGGTTGCAAATCCTATCTGAACGCCAGCAGTGCGATGGTTGACTTTAAAGATAAATGTCATAATGTTCCGCTGAGACTTGACCCGAATCGTCTGAAAAAGCCGAAAGATGCCAGACTATTACATACTATAGTTTGCGAAAAATATTACTTGACTTTTGATAATTTTTTTAGATCTTGTATTTTTAGGTAGTTATACATTCTCTCTGTTTATGACATTTTGATTAAATCACACTTATCATACTGACACACAAAAAACAGTTTTGTCTAACCTATTGAAAATACAACAGCTCATATTTTACATAAAATGTCAAAATATAAAATTCGAAAACTCAAGTATATATTACCTCTGTTTATGACATACTGCGAACGGGCATAATCTGCACTTTCATTATGCTCCATCTCCTGCGGGGGATGGTTGTGGTGGGGGCAAAAGTTAAGATTATGACCGTTGACAGTGTATTTTGATTAAACTACATATAAGAGGTAATTGCAAAACCGCATTTGTTTCTTGTGTTTTCTTCGATTTTCATATCATGTTGGCTATTTTGCAATTGGCTCATAACATACCGACACAAAAAGCAGTCTTGATTACCCTATTGAAAACACAACAGTTCATATTTCATGCTAAATGTCAAGATATAAAATTCAAAAACTCAAGTACAATCTTTCATGAAAAACATTATTTTTAACGAACCGAAACGGCTAATGCTGGTATTTGCAGTTTTTTTGGTGCTGTTTTTAGTTGTCAAGATACATTATACGGATTGGGTTATTGGTTCCGACGGGCTGGGGTATTATGCTCATCTGCGTTCCGCAGTTGTGGACAAAGATTTTCACTATGCAAATGAGTTTATAGAATATAATAAATTTGGGCATGTAGTTCCTGATCCATACCTGCGAACCGAAACCGATCATGTTCCAAATAAATATTTTGTCGGACCGGCTGTATTATGGACACCGTTTTTTCTTCTGGCGCACATCCTGACAATTGAAGCGGAAAATTTTGGGGTCAAGCTTGTTCCGGATGGCTACTCCGTGTTGTACCAGTTCTTTATCGGTCTGGGATCAATCATTTACGGCCTGATCGGGCTGATATTGATTTATAAGATTCTTCTATACTTCTTTCAGAGAAAAGAAGCTTTGTTTGCCACAATACTCGTCACTTTATCCACCAATGTGTTATATTATCTCACTACTGAACCGACCATGACACATGCCATGTCGCTGTTCGCCGTATCTCTTTTTGCTTATTTGTGGATAAAGGATATCGGTGACAGAACGTATCGGTCTGTTATGTTGCTTGGAATCGCCGCAGGTTTAATGACTTTGATCCGTCCGCAGGATATGCTGTTTTCAATTCTCATCGTCATGGAATTGTCTGGAATATTCAAACTCAACGCAAGTGTCGCGCCTTCCATTTTCAAGCGAACCACACAGGCGGTTCTATTTGGCGTGTGTTTTTTGTTCACGTTGATTCCTCAATTCATTGTCTGGAAAATTTTATATGGGAAATTTATTCTCTATTCTTATTCAGGTGAAGGGTTTAATTTATTCTCTCCGCATTTGTTGGACACGCTTTTCTCAGCTTATCACGGTCTGATAAGCTGGACACCTGCCATTTTACCGGCCTTGGCGGGCCTGGTACTTTTCCGCCGAAAACAACCAAAGATATGGGCTATATTACTGACAGCTTTCGCCCTGCAATGGTACCTGAATGCTGCATGGTGGTGCTGGTGGTTCGGTGTCAGTTTCGGAAATCGTGCATATATCAGTTGTAGTTTCATTTTTGCGATAGGACTTGCAGCCATTCTCTCAGAGTCTCAAAAGTGGACGCTGACCGTTCGTTTTATTTCGGTCGCCCTGATTGTATGGAATTTGCTTTTTATTTCTCAATTTACCCTCGGTATGCTGCCTCACAATGAGACAGTGGTCTGGAAACAGGTATTCATTAATCAGTACAAGGTGATTGACAAAGGAATTAAGTTGTTACCGTTACATAAGGCGGCGCTTTGTTTCTCACGCGAAGACGCAAAGGCGCAAAGAACATTTTTTTCGTGTCTTTCGTGTGTTTATTGGTTTAAAAGTATTTTCACGGTAAACCCTCATGATCAAGGACTTGCTCGCCCCCGTGCATGAAAATGGATATTTATCATTTTCTACAGATGTATTATACTGCCAACTGTCACAATCTGCACTTTTGGACCCCCACCCCAACCCTCCCCCGCTGGGAGAGGGAGCATAAGGAAAGTGCAGATTATGCCGTTTGCAGTATATCTACAGTAATCTGAGGTGGGTGTCAATTGGTCGTGAATCTTTACAGCAATTCTAATTATGAACTGAGAT
>CAIMCT010000305.1 GCA_903839535.1 uncultured Desulfobacteraceae bacterium | reverse complement strand
CAGTCATTAATCTGGCGATAGAAGCTGCAGTTGCAAAAATGAAAGAACGGTTGTGACGTTTTGATGCTGCCTGTACCATTCGTTTTTATTTTAAACGTCGTGGCGGGCATTACAGGCGGTTGTGGTTGTGAATCCGCGCTGTGCATGAGTCGAAAAAAGCAGGGTAAACGTTAATCCGTTTGTCCTGCCTTTTTTAAGCAGGGGCTACCGAAGCAGCCCCTCGCCCTGGGTCGAAACCACAGGGGGAGTATTTGTTAATATCACAAAAGTATAATGGTAGTCACCCGATTTTCCGTATAGGTATGACATTCGAAAGATTCATTTTTTCCATATTTTTAATCGCGCTCCGCAGCCTATCCGCAGTGATATGGCTGTAGCGTTCAGTGGTGGTAACGCTTGCATGGCCCAGCAGCTCCTTTACGCGATAAATATCAGCACCAGATTCAAGAAGCCTGCTTGCGTGCGTATGCCTCAAAGAATGAAAGACACATTTCAGCCTGTTGTCATCAATGCCGGTATTTAGCCCCAAGTTAAACACAACCTCATCAAAGGTTTTGCTTATGTGCTTAATCTGGTTCCCGTTTCTGTCGGGGAATATCAGCGCATCAGGCCCGGTTTTTGGCATCCCGGAAAACAGGCTCTTGATTCGCTCAGTCATGTAAACAGTTCGGTTTTTCCCGCTTTTGGTATCCATGAGTGCCAAAGTTTCCCGTACACAATCGACGTTCTGCCATTGAAGCCCTGCAATTTCTGAGAATCTTGCTCCGGCATCCAGGGAAATAATCGCCATTTGATAGGTTGTTACTGAATGTTTTTTCAATTCTTCAAGCAGTCTGTCACATTCATCCGGTGTCAAATACCTTTGCCGCTTGTTATCAAACTTTGGGATTTTGACATCCCTGGTTGGTGGATCCACGGCTACAATACCGGCACGGCGTGCATGGTTCCAGACCTGCCGGATTGTGGCGAAACAATATTGAATCAATCTCGGTGATCTGCCAGCGTCAAGCAGATTTTTCTTGATTCGCTCGATATGAAAACTTGATATGTCTTTCATGGGAATGTTACCGACAACAGGAAAAATCCAAATGATTCCGTGTTGCTCTTCTTTAACCCAAGTCTCCCGGTCTTTGTGTGTTTTTTGTATCGGCAAATATTCATTTTCAAAAAAAGTTTTGAATGTGATGTTTGCGGCTTCGACCTGAGTCTTTTCTCGTTCTTCAGAATCACGTCGCGCATGTTCGATAGACAGTTTTTCTCTCAGTGTAAACGGTGGCGTGCTGGTGGCCTGATTCTGCTTCAACTCCGCCAGTATCAGAAATGCTTTTTTAGCACTCATACCCTCGGTGGCCCAGCCTAAAGGTTCGTCATATCGCCTACCATTGAACTGGTGTCGGATCACAAAATATTTATCTTTGCCAATTCCGTGACGTCTTTCTTTGTGTTCGCGGAATCGAACACCACCATATTCCGAATTTTCCCATTTCATTGGATGCTCTTTAAAATATCCCCGTGTGTGATTCTGTCCCCACTCTGTCCCCACTTTTCATCTTATGCAGGGGGATTCTATGGGAAACTTTATGACGGGTGTAACATCACATCATTTGTAATGTCAATTATTTATTGCTGGTTTAGGAAAGTATGGGAAGTGTCAGGAAATGACATATAAGAGACTGAAAATCCCCGTGTGGGCGGTTCGATTCCGTCCCTCGGCACTTGAAAAATCAAGGGGTTACAGTTAATAACTGTAACCCCTTTTTTATTGCAATGCGGTTTATACCAACTATATACCAACTTTTTAACCTGCAACAGAATTTTTCCAGCCCCCGAATCATACCCCGGAAAATAAAAAGCCCTCGATCCCTGTCACAGAGAAGGAAGGTTTTTCTTCCAATCCGGTATGTGTTCCGCCAGAACCATCTCAATTCTGTATCTGCTTATGGAATCAGTCATATCAATGCTCTGCATCCTGAGAGCCCCATAGTGAGGCGATCGGCCATTGACCCTTGCTGATATATACGCCAGAAACCAAAAGGCCCAAATGCACTGGGGATGAAAAGAATGTTTTTCCTGCCATATTCTGTCATCGCAGCAAGAAATGGTTTTTATTATGAGTTTATGGTAATAGAAGCTGACTGCCGAGAAAGTAAAGAAACTGCAAGGTACCTTGTAGATGAAAACTGGGAGTTTGATGCAAGATCATTGGCGTTAAAAAAATGAGGTATTTGAACAATAATTTGCACAACCTCCAGTTTCATGCAGGCCCCTCAAACAGTGCGAGTCAGGTAAGCCGGGAACGTTATATATGCGGTGTCAGAATGCAACACTATGTAAACGGCATATATGGTCAGTTTCGGACCACGGAAGAAATAATATCATCATAAAACCATTTGTGTGAAAATTTCAATTCATAGGAAAACATGCAAAACCATTCTGAAATAGCAGAATTTCTCTGGAAAATCGCAGACCTGATCAAAGACGATTATGACGCAAAGAATTATGAAGATGTGATTCTTCCTTTCACCCTGCTGCGTCGTCTGGATTGCGTGTTGCAACCGACCCGCCAGGCGGTGCGAACGGCAGCGGAGAAATACAAGACAATACCAGAGCAGACCCGCGACGCTTTGCTGATGAAAGCCGCAGGACAGCGCTTTTACAACACCTCTGAATACTCGCTCGATGAATTGATCCGGCGGCCGGCCGACATCGTGCCCAACTTCTTCGCTTACCTGGACGGGTTTTCCGCCAACGTCAAGGACATCCTCTATAACTTCTCCGGGGGTGAGGAAAAAGGGCTATCACCCATTTATGAGACTCTGGCTCGCAAGCGGTTGATCCTGAAAATTACCCAAGCCTTTGCCGAGGCCGACCTTTCGCAGGAAAACGTCGATAACCACGGTATGGGCACCATTGGAGGAAACACCCATGCCCTTTGATCCGCAAACGCCTTACAACGACCTGCCCCTGCTACCGCCGCCTGGGGAGTTGGAAACCCGGGCCGTGCTCAAAAAGGCCATTGCCGCCAACAAGGCCCTGGCCGAGCTGAAGGGGGCCGGAGAACTGATCCCGGACCAGTCTCTGCTCATTCAGGCCATTGGTTTGCAGGAGGCCAAGCTCTCCTCTGAGATTGAAAATATCGTCACCACCAATGATGAACTGTACCGCGCTTTTGCCGACCAGGGCCAACGCACCAATCCCCACACCAAGGAAGTGCTGCGCTACAAGGATGCCCTCTGGCACGGATTCAAAATGATCAAGGAGGAGAACCGCCCCTTGACCACCCGCCTGTTCGAGGAGCTGTTCCAGATCATCAAGGAGACCACCGCCGGGGTGCGGCGTATGCCGGGCACCAAACTGGCCAACCCCTTTGGCGAGGTCATTTATACTCCACCCGAGGGAGAGGCCATTATCCGCGACAAGTTGGCCAACCTGGAGCGTTTTATCTACGACGACAGTGATCTCGATCCCTTGATCAAGCTGGCGGTCATGCACTACCAGTTCGAGGCGATTCATCCCTTTACCGACGGCAACGGCAGAACGGGCCGGATTATCAATATCCTTTACCTGGTCGAGGTGGGATTGCTGGACATTCCGGTCCTCTACCTGAGCCGTTACATTATTGACCACAAGAGCGCTTACTATGCTGGCCTGAAACAAATAACTATAGACCATGACTGGGAGCCGTGGATCATTTACATGCTCGACGCTATAGCACAAACGGCTCGGATAACCCGCGAACGCATCCTGGGCATCCGTAACCTGATGCGCGAGGGCATCGAACAGGTTAAACAGCAGTTGCCCAAGGTCTATTCCAAGGACTTGCTGGAACTGCTTTTTCGGCAGCCGTATTGCAAAATCCGTTTCCTGGAGGAGGTGGGCATTGCCCAGCGCAAGACCGCGTCACAGTATCTGCGCGAGCTGGAGCGAATCGGTATGCTGACTCCGGTCAAGGCGGGGCGCGAGGTCTATTATCTCAATACCGCTTTACTCAAACTTCTCGTTTCCTGATATGGGTATCCCGTGAACAGATACTGAAACATGAGTAAAAAATAAATGAATTTACCCATATTCTTTTGATATGAGTATGCTGTGGACATATTCCCAAAGGATCGCCTTGATGACATCACACCTTGAAACCAGCCAGGTATCGGAACAGGCTGCCGAATATGGAATCACTGATAGTCTCGCCCGCAGTCCGTTTTACCGTGTGCGTCAGAGCAGCGCATTCGATGCCGCGACTCTGCTGGATGTGGCGGAGACCACGGCTTTCATCAAAGCCACCCAGCCCAGGCAGTGGGACAAGCTGAGCAAGCAATTCGCCGGCGAGGAGGATACCGCGCTGGCCGGACACCTGACCCCTTTTGTCCACTTCCCAGCATCGTTCCGGCCTGGAAAGTCACTGCGGTTTTATCAGGGGCAGGAATGGTCATTCCCTGGGTCACTTTATGGCCTGCTTTGATCCCTTTATGGGCAGGGGCAGACACATTATGACCTTCAAGGATTGCACCAGTCACCGGCCTGGCCAACAAAGCGCCAATCATTGCCTCTATCCGGTCTAACCGTTCCGTAAAGGTTCCAGTAAAATCCCCGGTGGTTCCTTCTGTGACTGTCTGCGGTTCCCAACCGGTGACATCAAACGCCCTTTTCCGGGCTTCCGCTTCCCCTGGCTGGATAAGTCCTGCACCAGTCAACCGCTTAACGGCTTTATTGGCACATTTACGGCTCAATCCGGTGGCTGTTGCAATATCATCTGATGACACTGGTTCCGGGTTCTGCAGAAGGAAGAATATTGCCCGTGTGTCCGTCTTGAAGACCGGATTCGATATGAGTTGATTAATGAGGATATCAGGTATTTTCATCTGGCGCCTCCAGTTGCATCACTGACCGATTAATCAGTTGCATTGCGAGAAGGTTCAGCTCCCTGGCATCCAGTCTTTCCATTTTTCCAAGAAACTCATGCCAATCCATGACTGACAGATTCAATTTTTTGGCAATAGACATATCATCTTTTGCAGTCATTAGGCACCTCCTGATAACCGGCATCACCAGGTTCAAAAACATCACTCAAATCAATGAAGCCATCTGGATGGTTTGATACTTCTTCATCAACAGATTCGAGCACATCAAGCAGGTTAATGAAAATCAGATTGTTCCGGCAATCCATTCCGTAATTCACAAGGGAACAGGTGAAGCAATCGCCGTGATTCTGGCTGCAATAAGGCGGAACTTCGGGATTATGGGATACTGATGGGATACGGGATAGGTTTTTCGTCATGGTAACACCTCCAAAAAGAATCGCGCCTTAGCCCCCCTGCCATTTGACATGGCCCCCGTCCTTTCGGATACGGTGAGGCATAGCGCGTTAATTTTGAAGCACTTAAAACAAAAACACCAGATTAACGGCCTGGTTGCCGGTCAAATTTAGGGTGACTGCTGACTAACATGACGGGAAGTGACGGTCAAGGATTATTTTGGGATATGTTTTTGATGGATAAAAAAATCGTTCACCCTTAAGGCCCCATGGGAGCCTTTTGAAGCATCTTTCCCCAGCGTACCACGTCATGAGAACCCAGAATCGCACATCTGGCTCCTCTGTCTCTGGTTCCGGAAAAAAGCAATACCATTGACTGCCACGCCTGAATGATTTCAACCCGGCTGTCAACCTGGTGTTTCCTCGAATGGATTTATGCGACAGGGAAATGTAACAATCCTTTTTTTTTTCAAAAACGGGGAAATAAATCAGTAATGACGATCTGGCCGGAACGATGATCAAGGCCGATTATTCATTTGATCTTCAGGAGATTTGATGGTAGAACAATGATGGATGGTGATGGGCGATGAGTGCAATTGCGAATGTGTCCTCAGTGCTGGTTCAATCTGCAAGATTGAACCAAAACATTATCAAATGATTCAGGTTGCAAGCCTGAATCAGCAAAGAAGCATAAATTTTCATCATTTTGGGTTATCATACGGGTGATTTAATGTTTAATGGAATCCAT
>CAIMCT010000304.1 GCA_903839535.1 uncultured Desulfobacteraceae bacterium | reverse complement strand
GCCCGACATATTAAATATCTGTTAGCATTTTCACATACAAACCTTTCACCATAATATTTAGATCGAGCATATACTCCTAATGGATTTGGGTTATCCCAATCATCATATAATTCCTTCCTCCCATCGAATATCCCAGCTGTACATATATACAATATTGGTATGTTTAACATATTAGCTATATTTACTGCGTATTCTACAGATAAAGTATTAGTTAGATATGTTTCATCAGCATTTTGTTCGCAAAATTCCAAATCCGTATAAGCGCCTAAATGGAAAAGATAATTAGGCGCAAATGTTTGAACATCTTTTTTATATGCATCAAAATCCCTGAAATCAAGATATGATAGCCAATCTTCATTAACATCTTTATCGTATCCAGCCGACCAACTACAGGGTATGATTGCTGGAAAAATTAGAGCTTAAAATTTTGCGGTAGCAGGTCGCCAATTTTATTGGCAGGATATTCGGGGATAACTTCGAGAACTTTTTTAAGCCACATATAAGGGTTCACATTATTCTTCTTGCATGTTCCAAAAAAGGAATAGAACATGGCAGCTCGTCTGGCACCTTCGTGAGATCCGGCAAACAGATAGTTCTTCCTCCCAAGAGTGCAAGGGCGAATGGCATTCTCTATCCAGTTGTTGTCTATTTCCAATGCGCCATCAGAAAGATAGTTGAGCAGACTATCCCAGCGATTGATAGAATAATTTAAGGCTTTTCCCATCGGGCTCATAGGAATGGCTGTTTTTCTCATTTCAACAATCATCTTACCTAATTCATTCATCAGTGGCAAAGATTCTTCCAGACGAAGATCCTTTCTTTGAGCATGTGTTAGGTTGCCTTCACGAGCTTTACGTTCAATAGCATAAAGCTCTTGAATCTTTTTCATTACAGTACCAGCTTTTTGGGCATCATAATCCAATGCTTTTTCATATTCACGGCGGGCATGCGCAAGACACGCAACATGAGTAATGCCGGGTTGTTTTGCAAACCAATCATAAACACCATACCCATCGGTTTGAAGATAACCCTTAAAATCTTTCAGAAGTTGCATTGGCCCTTCACGGCCACGACCTTCACGGTAATCAAAAAATAGGGCATTTTGTAAAGGTGAATTGTAAACCCAATGGTAACCCTGATGAGTTTTGCCATCTTTGTTTTTGTGGTCTAAAACTTTAATGGGTGTTTCGTCAACCTGAAGATAACCCTGACCCAGAACCAGCTTTTTCAGATGAATGTAAAGCGGTTCGATAAGGTCTGCTGTTTGAGTGATCCAGCTATCTATGGTTGATGCTGTTATCTTAACTTGTTCTCGCTTAAAGCGTTCAATCTGACGATAAATTGGCAAGTGATCAACAAATTTCTCAACCAGGATATTGGATAAAAGTCCCGCTCCGGCAATACCCTTCTCGATGGGGCGCACAGGAAGCTCTCCAATGAGGATACCTTCACCATTAGGCAAAGCATACTTGTTGCGAATATACTTGCGTACTAAAAGTTTGGCAGGAATATAATCCAACTCACTTGTAACCTCTTGTCCAATACATTTAAGGCCTTCAGTGCTTTCTTTAGGCTCTATGATGACTTCTTCAACAGGCAAATGTGAGGGGAGTTCTAAACGACCATGGTGGTTCTCTCTGGAAGCCTTTTTGCGTGTATATTCAATCTTTTCAACAGAAAGTTCAGCAGGTGTTTGTTCAGGAATGTCAAAGGGGAGTGTCATTTGGCCCGGAACAGCATTAGAGATAAAACGCTCTCTCTTGGCTCCAAATATCATCCGTTTCATTTGGTCCAATTGGAACTGGAGATATTTAATCTGCTCCTCGTCTTGTTCGTTCTTTTCTTCGGCTTGTTTTAATTTTTCCTTGGCTTGGGTGGCAGCAATTTGAAGCAGGTTGTTCTGCTCTTGCAACTGTGAAACCATCTTTTTTAAGCCGTTTTCCATACAGTAAATGTACGGATAATCCCTGTATTAACAGCACTTTCAAGTAAATATTTTTAATATTTTAACATTTTTTTTCAAGTGAAAAACGCTTGCGGGTTTGAATGTTTTTAAGTGAAATCCCCTCCAGAATTAACATCAGTTTTTGACGTGATATCTCAAGAGAGGCTTGCGACTTCTCAATCTTGGGCATCTCAAAAGTACCTTGTTCAAGTCTTTTATGCCAGATGGCAAATCCGGTTTGATCCCAAACCAATATCTTAACCAGGTTACGGGCTCGGTTAATAAAAATGAAGATATCTCCCGAGAGTGGGTCCTGACCAAGCTTATTAATCACAAGACCGCTCAGTCCATTAAATCCTTTTCTCATATCCGTTGAAGAACTATAAAGGAAGAACCGGGCATTACCGGAAACGCCAAAAAGCATAACGGCAGTTAATAAATCCGGACAACAATGCCTCCGGAGAGTTCAATCTCTAGTTTTGGCGATTTTTTGCTGTCTAGTGTTTCCTGTCTTATGGTCAAAGCAGCAAACCCATGGTCTGGGACATTTATCTGGCGGTGCTTCTGTACCCAGTACATAAATGTGGCCAGTTTGATATGATTCTCTTCGCTAAATTGTTTTTGAGTCTTTCCGCTTTGTTGCCACTGCTGGACTAGCGCGTACATTGATTGGGGTTTGGTATCGTTCTGCATCATGTGGTTTTTGATCACAAAACTAAACCATCAGCTCATTGTCCGCAATATGGGTTAGTCGGACCGATACAGACTTCAAGTGGTATTTTATTTTCATTTACAATAATAATCGCTTGGCTTCTTATTAAATTTGGATTTGGACTAACAAGTATTGGGTGGTCTTGTATTATTACTATGATAATCAGCAGATTATTTCTCG
>CAIMCT010000303.1 GCA_903839535.1 uncultured Desulfobacteraceae bacterium | reverse complement strand
GATACCAGCGACGGTCAGCACGAATGATCCGGCAGGCTTCCTGATGTTCAGCTTATGGCACGGTGTCAGATGGTTTTTAAGTCACTGCAATGATTTAATAATGTCCTCAATGAAATGTTGAGCATTTGGGATGAGGTATAATGTTTGGATGCCGGTTAAGAGAGCCGCAGGCTTCCTGATGGTCAGGACAAAGGGGAAAGCCTTCCTTTTGTCTTGGGGTTTTGTTGCCGGTAAAATTTCATATTACTTTATTGTATAATAATAATGGTGGCGGCGGCGGCGGGGGGAGTGATGGTTGCCAGAAAGAAAGCCGGTAAGCTGGATGTTAAATCACCATGGGCTTATCTGAACAGTTTGGCCGGAAAGGTTCACCCAATTACGTCGAAATCGACAGAATTGAAAACATCACACATGGGATCGGTAATTCAAATGCCGGTTAAACCAACAATAGGAATATCTTTTTCCTCTGTGAATGTTGAACCGCCCAGGCTTGACCATGACAAGCAATAAGAATGCCATATATAAGCATTTCTAATTATCGCATTATTTAATGGCATAAATATTGCTTATATAAACGAAATTCAACGCACAACATACTGAATTTATAGGCTGCTCGGACTTACTGAGAAGTTACTCAAAGTCTTGCAGCTTCTTTCCTGGACAACCATGGGACTGAAGCCATAGACTTTCCGTTGACTGAAAATCAGAACAAGGAGGAAGGGCCTTCCCATTTGTCTTGATTTTTCTCTGTTGTGGGAAGGCATGGATACTTTTTATACAGTGGATAAAAACTGCACAGTGGATGAAAAGTTGTGACAGGGTTGTGACGATTTGGGCTTTTGACTAAAAACGTTTTTCGATTTTAGCCCTAAGTGGTTGATTTTATGGCGCGCCTGACAGGATTCGAACCTGTGACCTACGGATTAGAAGTCCGTTGCTCTATCCATCTGAGCTACAGGCGCAATCACAATCACATTCATGATGACCAATTATCACAGGAATTGATTGTTGTAAATAAAAATTCTGATGGACAGATGCTTATTCTGCTGATACATTCCACACAGTCGTTTAATATCCATAAAAATGTTTTTTTCGCAATTTTTTAAACGTTCATTTTACTCGATGTTCAAGTTTTTTTAAAATACTTTTAATTTCAATAGGTAAAGTTTAATAAAAAATCATTTTTTTTGGGTTTCAAAAAATTAACTTATTGAATTTATTGATTGAATAAAAATGATGATTTAAAAAGAAGCCAATATATTCAATCAAATTCAAAAAACTTGAACATCGAGTTAAAGAATATTAATCAGTTTTTATAACCAACCGTCATTTGCGGTCATTGGTCCCATCCGGTTAAAAACGAACCTAACCTTTAATACTATGAAATTTTATTATTGTCTTTTCAACATGATATCTTTCAGGTTCTGAACCAGTTCATCAGGGTTCGGCTTGGAGAGCTGAGCGTCGGCATGGACAGATTCCCCCTTGTGGCGCAGTTTATCGGTTATCAGCGAGGAAAACAGAATAAATGGCAGGACCTTCAAAACCGGATCGTTTTTTACTTTCTGGCAGAAATGATAGCCGTCCATCTGCGGCATTTCAACATCCGAAAGGATTAAGTCAATAAAATCGGTAATGGGCCTGTTTTGCTCGCCGGCCTTTTTTTTGAAGTCCGTCAGATATTCCCAGGCTTCCCCACCATCCACCTTTGATGTGACAATGAACTCCTTATGCTCCTCCAGGAATTTTTTCGTTGCTCGGCGTATCATGCCGGAATCATCGGCATGAAGAACGCGCATGGGATAGCGCAGTCCAGCGGCAACGGTTTCTGAAACAGCCGATTTCTCCTTACCTGGTTGGAGTTGTGGCACGGCAAGACGGGGATCAATCTCACCGATGGCCATTTCCAGGTCCAGCATGAGAACTGTCCTGTCCTCCAGATGGATGAGACCGGTAATGGCATCACAGAAATTCTGCATGTATGTGTCCACTGGCCTGATGTTCTCCCAACTGGAACGGTGAATTCTCGTAATGCCGGATACAAGAAAGGCGGAGGTCACCTTGTTGAACTCCGTGATGATCACGATTGGGTTTGCGCCCTCCAGACGATTTTTGCCCAGCCAGAGGGCCAGATCAACCAGAGTGATGACTTTGCCACGGTGATTGAATACACCGGCGACAAAAGGTGCCGCATTCGGCGGCTTGGCTATGTTTGGCGGCAGACTAATGATCTCCAGCACCTTTGCTACATTGACACCGAAATATCCACGGTATCCTCCCACTTCGTCAATATAGAGTTCGATCAGTTCCAGTTCATTCGTACCACTCTCCAGAAGAATTCCTTTACTATCTGACGTAGCCATTTGTCATCCTTTCGAAACGGATCCAAAGCAGTAATGGTTGTTTTAAAAGTTTTAAGATAACAGTTCTTCTATAGTTTTTCAGATATTGAGTTTTCGATTATCCCATAAAAAATCAAGCATGGAAACAGGAGACTGGAAAAAGAAATTATTCTTCATAAAAACTATATGATGCAGAAACGTTGCAGCGTCAAGAACAGATTTGTTGATTCCGCTAAACCGATTAAAATTAGAATACTTTTTACCGTGAAACTACTTTTAAATCACGAAATAAGTGGGGGCGACCAGTCGGTCGCCCCTACCGCCTTTGCGTGAGAAACGCTCTTGTGTTGGCCAATTTTCATTCATGGGAGGTAGCATAGACTATGCCATGAGCGTTTATATATACTGCAAACGGGCATAATCTGCACTTTCCTTATGCTCCCTCTCCCAGCGGGGGAGGGTTGGGGTGGGGGTCCAAAAGTGCAGATTGTGACAGTTGGCAG
>CAIMCT010000302.1 GCA_903839535.1 uncultured Desulfobacteraceae bacterium | reverse complement strand
GTTAAATAAAATCACCGTGATCAATATGGAAAATACGCAGATTTTTTAAGAATCAGCAAAAACAATCGACAAAAACAAGGATGCGATTCCGTCCTGTTTTTTGGTATTAGGATAAACCCTGCTTGGGTGTCAAGAAAAACAATCGACAACAGCGTAAGGGATGCTGAACAATAATTGATATTGACACAAAATGCGATGAGGCTTAAATTTCGGACGATCACTGGAGGTACGCCGAAATGACAGCCATAAAATATTCGTATCACCCCGAAATTATCCAAAATGACAGAAAAATTGCATAAACTTGATGTGTTGGGGGACAGATGAAATTGTCGATTGCTGAAAAACTGCGCCGGTTCTATGACCAGTTTTCCGGAGAGGATCATGTGCTAGTCATTATCAATGCCGATCCTGACGCAATTGCTAGCGCCATGGCCATCAAGCGTTTGCTCTGGCGTAAAACAGCGGGTGTCACCATTGCCAGCATCAACATCATTCAACGACCCGACAACATCGCCATGATTGAACTGCTGGGTGTGACCCTCACCCATGTAGATGCTATCAAGGAAGGCCAATGTAACCGGTTTGTCATTGTTGACTCGCAGCCCGACCATCATCCCGCCTTTGCCAGATTCAGCCCCCTTCATGTTGTGATCGACCATCACCCCGTAACCTATGTTAAGGCCGCCTTTACCGATGTCCGTCCGTGTTATGGGGCAACCGCCAGTATCCTGACCGAATATCTCCGGGCAGCCGGTATCAAGCCATCGTCCAAGCTGGCCACAGGCCTGTATCATGCCATCAAGACTGATACCTGCAATTTTGAGCGACCATCTCTTGTGGAAGATATCCGCGCGTTTCAGTTTCTGCATCATCATGCCAACATTCAACTGGCCAGAAAGATTGAACATGCCGAAATCAGACCCGAATACCTGAAATACTTTACCACTGCGCTTCAGAGCAAGCGGATTCATGGCGGCAGAATTTACGCACATCTGGGATCGGTCAAAAACCCTGATGTGTGCGTTCTGATTGCGGATTTTTTCATGCGAATTCATTCTATCACCTGGAGCATCGTCTCATGCCTTTGTTCACATAAACTGGTCATTGTGTTCAGAAACGATGGGCTTCGAAAGGATGCCGGTAAACTGGCCAAAAAGGCTTTTGGATCATTCGGATCTGCTGGAGGGCATCAAGGCATGGCAAGAGCTGAAATTCCAATTGTCAACCTTGAAGGGATTCTGGAACATAAAACCGAAGGGCTGGTGCTGAATTGGGTAATTTCCCGAATCGAAAGGAAAAAATCATGACATATGTCTTCTCTCCCATTACCGTGACCATTCTGGGATCAGGAACCTGCGTCCCATCGCTGCGCAGAAGCTCCTGCTCTGTTCTGATGGAAACCTCCGGGAAAAAACTGCTTTTTGATGCCGGCGCAGGAACCCTGCGAAGGATGCTGGAATGCGGCGTTTCAGTTTTTGATATTTCCTGTATTTTCTTCAGCCACTTTCATCCGGATCATACCGCAGAGCTGGTCCCCTTTCTGTTTGCAACCAAATATTCAGAACACAAGTCTCGGACAACGCCGCTTACCCTTATTGCTGGAAAAGGGTTTTCTGCTTTTTATCGGGCGCTTATACAGGTCTATGGCGCATGGATTGAACTGGACGCAGACATCCTGTCGGTTATTGAGATGGACACTCAGTCGCCTGACCATCTGGACTTCGATCAGTTTTCGGTCAGCACCCGACCAGCTTCGCACAATCCGGAGAGCATTTCTTACCGGGTTGGATCGCCATCAGGTTATTCGGTGGTATATTCCGGCGATACGGACTATACCGAAAATCTGATTACACTGGCCGAGAATGCGCATATCCTGATTTGTGAGTGTTCGCATCCGGATGAAGAAAAAGTTCAGGGGCATCTCTGTCCTTCCCTGGCGGGCGGAATTGCTGCAAGCGCCGGTGTGCACAAACTGGTGCTGACCCATTTTTATCCAAGGTGCGATGCGTTTGATATTGAAAAAGAATGCCGGAAAACATATAAGGGGGAGCTTGTCCTGGCAGAGGATCTCATGCGTCTATGAAATATTATCCTGTAAACTTGGATATCCGGCACCAGTCCTGCCTGGTTGTTGGGGGAGGCTCTGTGGGAACCCGTAAAGTAAAGACGCTGCTGGACTGCGGTGCCACGGTGACGGTGGTCAGCCCGGAGGTAACAGATATGCTATCTGTCTTGGCTGAGGAAAATCGTATTTCGCTGAAACAGCGGCCCTACCAGGCATTTGATCTTGACGGCGTTTTTCTGGTTATTGGCGCAACCGACAACAAGGATATAAACCGCACAATCCACAATGATGCCCGTAAGCAGGGAAAACTGTGCAATATTGCGGATCAGCCAGATTTGTGCAATTTTATCCTTCCTTCCGTCGTTGAACGGGGGTATCTGATTATTGCCATATCCACTTCGGGAAAGAGTCCTGCTTATGCCAGACATCTTCGAAAGCAGCTTGAGGCGCAGTTCGGCCCGGAACATGCCGGGTTTTTAAAACTAATGGGGATTGTTCGCAAAATATTGCTGAAACGAACCCGTGATCCCGAGACGCATCGGCAAGTTTTTAACAGCCTGATTGACCAGGGACTGCTGGAATGCATTCGAAATGGCGACATGGCTGCAATCGACAATATGTTGATATCTGTACTGGGTCCGGGGCATGGATATGACTGGGTGTGTGAGCATGGGGACGATATTTAACAATAGGCCTTCAGACAGGCTATACGGTGCAATTGAATGGTAACGGTGATAATCAGCATCATTTTCCTGTATTTACTCAGTTCGGCAGGATATCTGTCTTATCTTTTTCTGCAGAAAAACGCTCTTCAGAAGATCAGCGGCTATATTCTTATAGTTGCCTTTTTAAGTCATACGGCAGCCATAGGGTACAATTTTTTTTTAGCCGGTCACATTCCTGTCCGGGATCTTCACGAAGCCCTGTCCATGGCTGCGTGGACCCTGTCCGGCACATATATTTTGTCTCTCTCTCGCTTTAATTTGAAAGTCCTTGGCGCTTTTGTTGTTCCTCTGACCAGTCTGGTGATGGTCGTCTCCGCCCTTTTGCCACGCGCATCCGTTGAGGTGCAGACCAGTTTTCGCAGTATCTGGCTGTTTTTCCATATTATGGCTGTTTTTATCGGAGAAGCCGCCTTTGCTCTGGCCTGCGGCATTGGCATTCTTTATCTGTTTCAGGAAAAAGCCATAAAAACCAAAAAACGAAGTTTTTTTTACAGGCGCCTGCCCTCTCTGGATCTTCTTGATGCTTCCGGCTATACATGCATTGTTGCGGGGTTCACCCTGCTGACCATCGGACTTGCCACGGGCTTTGTCTATGCCAAACTGATCTGGGGAAAGTTTCTAAGTTGGGATCCCAAGGAGGTATGGTCTGCAATCACATGGCTGATTTATGCGGCCCTGATTCACGAACGACTGACCGTCGGCTGGCGCGGCAGAAAAGCGGCGATCTTGGCCATTATTGGTTTTTGTGTGGTAATCTTCACATTTCTTGGCGTTAATCTGTTTTTAAAAGGTCATCATGGGGTATTTACCCGCTGGTAACACCTAAAAAAGGTACGGGGTTTATGTAGGGGCGAATCTTGTATTCGCC
>CAIMCT010000301.1 GCA_903839535.1 uncultured Desulfobacteraceae bacterium | reverse complement strand
GTTCTTCGATGACATTCCGATACTTATCCACCGTTCTTCATTTTCGGAATGATATTCATCAGGGAAAGTAACCAGAAAAGGATCATTGAAAACTGTTTTGGCTTCCTCAAAGCTGACCTCGTGTTTTCTGATATTCTTTTCTGCTTTGTTCCTGTCCCATTCAAATATCAGTTCTCTGTTTTTCATTGCTATATCTTCTTTGAATCCTCATGATATTGTTCCTTCGTAAGATGGAACCTCAATAAAATACACCCCACTGATTCTTGAATGATGGGTTATGCGTATTTAACATTTGGCTCCGGCTTTGTCCGTGGTTTCTTGCTTGCCGAAAATTTTTAGCCACATAAAGCCGATTGATCCCGCAATCAGCGACGCTAAAAGAATTGCCATTTTTGAAGCGTTAATTGTCTCGGCATTACCGGCAAAAGCCAGATTGGTAATGAAAATTGACATCGTAAATCCGATACCGCCAAGAATTCCGGCACCAAAAACATGCCGCCAATTCAAATCGGGTGGCAAGTGACAGATGCCGCTTGCCACGGCAACAAAACAAAGGAACGTCACCCCAAAAGGTTTTCCAACAATTAAACCTGCAGTGATGCCAAGACTGTTCGTGCTAATCAAGTTTTGCATCCATTCCCCACCTACCAAAATCCCCGTATTTGCAAGTGCAAAAATAGGCAAAATGACAAAGGCAACGGGTTTGTGTAAAAAATGTTCGAGCTTATGTGACGGAGACGCTTTGTCCTCGTCTTTGGCGGAGAATGGGATTGCAAAAGCAAGCATAACTCCAGCAATCGTCGCATGAATACCTGACTTAAGCATAAGAAACCACATCAACGCGCCCCCAAGCAAATATGGAGCAAGTGACATGACGCGAAGGCGGTTTAGTCCAACAAGCGAGACCCAAACCGCCAAAGCGCCAATGAGGTAAAAAATCGAAAGATGCGCCGTGTAGAAAGCTGCAATGATGACTATTGCGCCCAAATCGTCTATGACTGCGAAAGCCACGATAAACACCTTCAGAGACGCGGGAATACGGTTCCCGAGGATGGCTATAACACCAAGAGCAAACGCGATGTCAGTTGCCATAGGGATCCCAATTCCGTTCTGCATTGGCGTTCCCGTATTGAGGGCAAAATGAATCAGCGCAGGTACGGCCATTCCACCGACGGCTGCAATAATTGGAAGAAGCGCATTATTAAAGTTTGACAGTTCTCCACTGTAAAGCTCACGTTCGAGCTCCAGACCGATAAGAAGAAAGAAAATCGACATCAGCGCGTCGTTTATCCAATGCTCAAGACTGAAATTGCCAATATGCATCTGCCACAAACTCAAATAATCTGCGCCTAATGAAGAATTCGAAATTACAAGTGAGATTGCGGTACAAATAATCAGCAAAATTCCACTCGATTTTTCCGAGTCGAAGAAGTTAATGAAAGTGTTTGATAAAGTTTGCTGTACCAAGCTCATGGTTGTCCGTAGATCAAAGAGTAAACAACATACCGATTAACGCGAGACGCATAACACAATGTTCACCTGCGAAGTCAGGTGCAACAGATGGTTAGGCTGGATGCGTTTATTTGCATACATCCGATGTGGGATGTTCCTTACAAAAAGCGGCTTTCAAATCCTGTACCTGACAATTCAGCGCATTGTTCTGCTGATACAGCGTATCGAAATTCGCATTGACTTCGGTAGCTTTGGCGGGTGTTCCTGCGGTGAAAGTATAAGGTTTGACAGCTATGTCGTCACAACGCTGGCTAAATTTGAAATATGTTATTTCAGCACGGGCATTTGTTCCTCCGGTACCATCTCCAATATAAATTCGATTCAGTCCAATGAAATATGATAGTGGTACATCTTCACTTATCAAAACATTATCTACAAATAATTTGTTACTGACTTTGGGTATGTATTCTAACCTATAGTCATGGAATACTGTATTATTGGTAGTACTATCAATAATAAGCCCGCAAACAGTTGTGCTACAGGCTTGAATCATCTTTTTTCCAATTCCAATAAGAAATCCACCTCCTGTCTCAGTATGAGCACCAAAACAAAACCCGAATGAATTGGTAGCAATATCGCCTTCTTCATCAATTACTCTCGCACGAATCCAAACTGTAAAGGGCTTATGGGGGTCAATCACCCCTGTCATTGCATAGCCATTTGCACCTTGACCAGCGTACCCCACCCCCATTGAATTTTGGTATAAGACTGAACCGTCAACCGAGAACACGCTTGTTTCCGAAACACTATTACCTACTAAAAAATATGTCCACCCTTGTGCGCTAGGTAGCGATGTGAAATTCAGGGTAATATCTCCTGCCAAACTTGCTCCTGCCAACATGAACACCATTGTCAAACCCAAACACATTGCCATAAATCTTTTCATTTCTTTTCTCCTTGTCGTTAGTGAAACCCTAACACTCGATTATCAAGTTTTTTGCGTCGAAAAAACATAAGTACTTGATTTAATAAGATATATAAAATATTCTTGCTTTTTAGTAAACTCAATAATATCAGCATGTTACTGAAAAACTTGATCATCGAGTAACAATTGATTATACGTTGGTTACCATGCTAAAATATAGCATCACATTTTTTAATTTTTGCATGCGTATACTATAACATGAATATTGTCAACAAGTTTTTTGAATTGGAATAAAGAATAAATTGCAACTAACTGAATTAATAATTAGATTGCTAATAAATAAAGAATTCACGGTAATTTTGTTCTAATTAGTATAAATAGTGGAATTTTATCCGATAACATAAATCAGATACTTGCGTTAGGAACAAGTTTACCCTGACAAAGGATTAGATTGTAAATTATAGAATAAAAAATTAAATTGCAAATGCTATAACTAAAGGATTAAACCGGATTTCATTTGTTTATTTGGGAGATCGAAAGATGATCCCTTCTTTCGGCATCCCTAACCATTTCAGTTCAACCGGCTGCTGACTGACATTCCATATATCACGACAGTATTCCAGGATGGATCGGTCGGAGGAGAATTTACCCATCCGGGCCACTGTTAAAATGGACATCCGGGCCCACCGGTCTTTGTCCTGAAAAGCCCGGCTGACCTGCTCCTGGCAAGCAATATAGGAAGCGTAATCGGCCAGAAGCAGGTAGGGATCACGATAAAGCATGGAATCGATCAGCGGTCTGAACAACTCCTGATCACCGTTAGAGAAATGTCCGGAACGGATCAGATCGATGACGCCCCGCAACTCATCGTTGCGCTCATAGAATGCCATGGGATGATAGCCAGTGGTCTTTAGCTCGATCACCTCCTCAGCCGTCAGGCCGAAAAGAAAGAAATTTTCTTCGCCCGTTTCTTCGCGGATTTCAATATTAGCGCCGTCAAGAGTGCCGATAGTCAGAGCGCCATTCATGGAAAATTTCATATTGCCCGTGCCGGAAGCTTCCATCCCGGCAGTAGATATCTGCTCGGAAAGATCGGCCATAGGGTAAACCACATGCCCGATTTTGACATTGTAGTTGTGAATGAAGTAAACCTTTAATCTTCCGCGAACGTCGGGGTCGTGGTTTACCACCTCCGCCACTGAATTTATTAGCTTGATTATGAGCTTGGCCATGAAATATCCGGGAGCCGCTTTTCCGCCAAAAATGAAGGAACGAGGCGTGATGTCCAGGTTCGGATTCGCTTTGAGGCGATTGTAGAGCGTGATGATGTGCAATACATTCAAATGCTGGCGTTTGTACTCATGAATTCGCTTGACCTGGACATCAAACATGGAGGCCGGATCCACCGCCGTGTCGTACATTTTGTGTGCATAATTGGACACCGCATGTTTGTTGTCGGCTTTGACTTTTTGCCATGCATCCCTAAACCCCGCATCATCGGCCAGCTTTTCGAGTTTTTTCAATTCCTCCAGATTAGTGACCCACCCCTCTCCAATGGCATCGGTCAACAACTGAGACAGCCTTGGATTGCTGAGCATAATCCAGCGGCGAGGGGTGACCCCGTTGGTCTTGTTGCTGATTTTGCCAGGCCACATAAGGTTAAAATCACCAAGCGTATGCGCTTTGAGCAATTCCGTGTGCAACTGAGCCACCCCATTGATAGCATGACTGCCGACGCAGGCAAGATTAGCCATGCGCACATATTTTTCACCGCTTTCATCAATGATCGACAGCCGCCTTGCCCGATCGTCATCGCCGGGAAACCGGGCGCGAACCTCGTCCATAAAACGACGGTTGATCTCGTAAATGATTTCAAGATGTCTGGGCAGCAATGCGCTGAAGAGAGTCAATGACCATTTTTCCATGGCTTCGGGCAAAAGGGTGTGGTTGGTATATGCGAGGGTCCGGGTGGTAATATCCCAGGCTCGATCCCAGTCCATAAAATGCTCATCCACCAAAAGGCGCATCAGTTCCGCAACAGAGATGGACGGATGGGTGTCATTGAGCTGAACCGAAAAACCATTCTCATGGAAGTTATCTAAGCTATCGTTTTCTATCAAATATATCCCAATCATATTCTGCAGGGAACACGAGACGAAAAAATACTGCTGTTTCAAGCGCAACTCCTTGCCCTGGAACTGCTCATCATTGGGATAAAGGACCTTGGTAATGTTTTCGTCACGAACCTTGTCCTCTACGGCGCCGAAATAATCCCCTCTGTTGAAGTCTTCAAAGTCAAAGGACTGAGGAGCCACAGCGCTCCAGAGCCGCAGAAAATTGACGGTGTTCACCCTGTATCCGGGCACTGGCGTGTCGTAGGCCACGCCATTGACCACCCGTCCCGGAATCCACCGCACCCGGACATGGCCTTGTTCATCCGTGTAAAACTCGGTATGACCGCCGAATTTCACATGATAGGTGACATCCGGTTTCTTGATCTCCCAGGGATTTCCCTGGTGCAGCCACCGGTCACTGGATTCGCGTTGCCAGCCGTCGATGATTTCCTGGTTGAACATACCGTACTCGTAGCGGATGCCGTAGCCGATAGCCGGCACCTGAAGGGTTGCCATGGAGTCCAGATAACAGGCGGCCAGGCGGCCCAAACCGCCGTTTCCCAGACCGGGTTCAACCTCATGATTGATGATTTCCTCAAGATCCAGCCCCGTCTCCTGCAACGCCCTGTTCATCAGATCATAGAGATCAAGATTGATGAGATTATTGGCTAATTGTGGCCCCATGAGAAACTCGGCGGATAGATAGCTGACGATCTTGGCATGCTTCTTATTCCTTAGGTTTTCCACGGCGTTGACAAACAGGTGTTGCATGCGGTCCCGGACTGTATGAGCCACGGCCATGTAGTAATCATTCAAGGTGGCTGTGATCGGCGCAGTTCCCTGGTTGTTAAAGAGATTGTAAGCAACGGCCCGTTTCAGCTTGTTGATATTATCGGTCTCATTTATGACAGACGACGGTTTGTCATTCGAACTATCCGGGTTTGATTCTGCTTCATTTTTCTTCTTGATTTCCATGATTATCGCCTTTTCTGTTCAATCATTTTAAGAGATAAATTTTGATCATCGTTTCGGTCATTTGTTTTTTGTGGGGGCGAATAATGATTCGCCCCTAAGGTGGGGTGATGAAAATCATCAAAAAACTGGTTTTAAATTGATCCCATTTTTGTCCCTTATGATGTAAGCGGAACGAAAATAGGATCAGTTTTTCACTAAAATATACTGCGAACTGGCATAATCTGCGCTTTTCATAAACTCCCTCTCCCAGCGGGGGAGGGTTGGGGTGGGGGATCAAAAACGTAAAATTATGCCGGTTCGCAGTATATATGGCAATTTTCATCAGCCCAGGCTCCAACCCACTCCTGGTAGATGGGAACATCGCGAACGGCTACAGTAACCACTTCCACGATCGGCGGCGGTGGCGGGGCCGCAGCCTCTTTTTTCTTCTCGCACCCGACCGTCGCCAGCACTCCCAAGAAGAGGCATACGATTATACATCTGCTCACTATCACCCGCAGATCGGGTTTCATACAGATTCCTATCTTTTGCATCATTGGCCTCCTGTCTCGAACAAAGATAAACTCCCTTAATTTCATTCGCAAAATCAATGGCCTTAGCAACCGTTCGTGTCATTTGAGATGGGAAAAGTGTAAACTACTTTTCATGCACCCAATGCGCGAAGGCCGCCGCAACGGCGCAGGAAGCCATCCTGGCTTCGGCCGAATCCGCCCGGCTGGTCAATATTATGGGGACCTTTGCTCCTATAACGATACCGGCTGAATCGGCTTTGCTCAGGTAGGTCAATTGTTTGGCCAGCATGTTGCCGGCCTCCAGGTCGGGTACCAGAAGAATGTCCGCTTCGCCGGCCACAGGTGAACGTATGCCTTTGATCAGGGCGGCTTCTTTGCTGATGGCATTGTCAAAGGCTAACGGGCCGTCGATGACAGCCCCTGTGATTTGCCCGCGATCAGCCATTTTACACAAGGCAGCAGCTTCGATGGTGCTGGGAATCTTCGGGTTTACCGTTTCCATTGCCGAGAGAATGGCGACCTTGGGTTGTGGAATGTTCAGAGCATGGGCCAATTGAATAGCATTCTTGAGAATATCGACCTTGTCTTCCAGGGTCGGGTAAATATTGATGGCCGCATCGGTGATGAACAACGGCCGGGGATAGGTTGGCACATCCATCGCAAAAATATGGCTGATCCGCCGTTCGGTGCGCAGCCCCGTGGCCGATGGAACGACCGCGCTCATCAACTCATCGGTGTGCAGGCTGCCTTTCATGAGCGCTCTGGCCTCTCCGGATCGGCACAACGCCACTGCTTTTGTTGCTGCATCATGACTGTGTACCGCATTCACCAAACGATAGGAACTGATATCAAGATTCATGCTCTCCGCCAGGGCCCGGATTTTAGCTTCGGGTCCTACCAGTATCGGCTCGATCAAATTGTTCAGGGCCGCATCAATGGTGCCTTCCAAAGCCTCTTTACCGCAAGGGTGGCACACGGCTGTGGGGACCCGATCCCAGTTTTTGACGTGATCGATCAGCCTATTGAAGGCGGTTTTATCCCACAATTGCAAAGGAGTGTAAGTTGATCTGACATCGGTCGGCTTTTGGGTCGGTGCCTTTACCTTGGCTATGCCTGTGATGATTATCTCATCGCGTTGATTGACTGCCCGGCAATCAAAAATCACACTGCCATCCGCCGCATTCTTGGATATTACATTCACGGTAATGATAATCGTATCGCCGAGTTCCAGTGCATTGTGGAACTCGAATTGCTGAGATTGATAGACCGTGCCGGGCCCCGGCAGATCGTTTCCCAGCAGACTCGATATCAATGCCCCACCCCACATGCTATGTCCAACCAGTTTGTGGCGCTCCAGCAGCATCTGCGCGTATTTGTCGCTGAAATGCGTCGGGTTCATGTCTCCGGATAAAAACCCGAACAGATCAATGTCCTGTTTGGTCAACACTCGCTGCGTGCCGGCACTGTCGCCAATATTAATCTCATCGAACGTTTTGTTGGTGATCATCTCGTAAATCCTCTTTCTTGGTATATGTTGCAGTTTTGTTCCCGGTTGTCTGGCCTACATAGAGGAAATGAAGAGTCGTTCCAAATCATAGTCGAATTTGGAATTTATATTCATTTTAATTCTCCTTGAGTCGTTTTAAGCAGACGAAGGGTATGACGTGCAATCATCAATTCTTCGTTTGTCGGGATGACCCAAACGGCCACGCGACTCGATATGGTGCTGATGCAGCCACGGCCTTCCGTGTTGGCCGTTTCGTCTATTTCGATGCCCAACCAGGCGGCATCACGGCAGGCACGGCTGCGAATGGCCGGAGCATTTTCTCCGATGCCGCCCGTAAACACGATTCCATCCAATCCTTCAAGGACTGCCGCCAGAGAACCCAGTTCGCGGCGGATTCTGTAAAGAAAAAGGTCAACGGCAAGTTTGGCCCGCGGATCGTGGCTATCAAGCAGCGTGCGCATATCGCTGGAAATGCCGGAGACACCGAGCAGTCCGGACTGTGTGTAGATGAGTTTTTCGATAGCCCGGGCATCCATTCCTCGCTGATCCATGAGATGCAGAATGACACCGGGGTCAATCGAGCCGCTGCGTGTGCCCATCGGCAAACCCTCTACCGCTGTAAATCCCATAGTGCTGGCAAGACTTTGCCCCGCCTGAAGGGCGCACATGCTCGCACCATTGCCTAAGTGAAGCACAACAATTCTCTTCTTAGCAATCATCGGAGCAAGTTCGGGCAAAGTGGCGGCAATGTACTCATAGGACAACCCGTAAAACCCGTAACGCATGATCCCCGCCTCACGCAAGTCGGCCGGCAGCGCGTACATCTGAGCCACTTCAGGCTGGGCTCGGTGGAAAGACGTGTCAAAGCAGGCCACCTGCGGCAGCTCGGGAGCGCGCTCCAGAGCGCGGCGAATCGGAGCCAGATTGTGAAGTTGATGAAGAGGAGCCAGCGGAATGAAGGTTTCCAGCACCTTCAGCACCTTCGAGTTCAGGCGGACCGGTTGTGTGTAAGCCAGGCCGCCGTGCACCACCCGGTGCCCTACGCCGATCAGCCGATTGCCAACCAACTCCGTCCTCAAATAACTGATAAGATGGTCGAGCGCCCCATCGTGTCCCAGTGCGATGCCATCGGGAAAAATCTTCTCAGCTTTCACCGCACCGTTAGGCGCCTTTGAAACAAAGCGGGCTTGCGTGTAAAGACCTTCGATTTGGCCCCGGATGTCGGGCTCCAGAGTTTCATTACGTTCGACAAACAGCGAAAATTTGATGCTCGATGAGCCTGCATTAAGCACGATAATAGCGTTGTTCATGGCGATTGCCTTTCCTTTCCCGTTGGCATGCATCAGATTGTTCCTTACAGTTCGAGCGTCACACGGACAATACCGTCCTCCCGGCTCTGTCTCATGGCCAAACCGCTCCGGGCAAATACGGCAAGCATCGCCTTATTCTCGGGAAGGACATCCGCCTCAAGCATCGCTATTCCCTTGTCTCGGGCGATTGCGATCAGGCATCTTAGAATCCGACTCGCAATACCGAGGCAGTGATAGTCTTCCACCACCGTGAATGCCACTTCCACGTTACGCTTCCCCCCGAGGGCATCGCCTGCAATATATACTGCGAACTGGCATAATTTTACGTTTTTGATCCCCCACCCCAACCCTCCCCCGCTGGGAGAGGGAGTTTATGAAAAGCGCAGATTATGCCCGTTCGCAGTATAACGGCCTGAACCGATGATCGTCTCGTCCTGCCCTTCCGTCTTGGTCACTACCAGGGCTACGACATTCTCAAAATCCACCTCGGTGATGGTTTTGAGGGGTCTTCTTTCGTCAATTCGTTCTTGAAGCCGAAAAACCGGGTATAGACAGACTCCCGTTCAAGGTCTCCGAAGGCATCGATAAACCTGTCCTTGTCATCTGGCCGGACCGCCCTGACGGTAACGTCCAGGCCGTTCTTGAGCTGCTCGGCTGTGTGGTAAGTTCTTAAATTCAACCATGATTACCCCCTTCATCTGTAGTTACTGCCTAAAGGCGCTCTCCGCCCGATGATCTGTCTGCATATTCCTTCCGCATCAACCCCACCGTATCAGACGATATACTGCGGCCCGTGTGAATTTGTGAAAACTCCTTCATATACGAGTAATTCATAAATTGGTAGTCCCAAAGACGTACGCGCTCACCTTTAGCGCGCGCACCAGTATTGGCTTCCAAGACATGAAACCCTTGGCCCAATGCAACAAGGATAATTTCGGTGCTCGATACCTTCACTTGCGTTGTGGCTGACTCAACTCCTTTACCATGGCTTCGCATGATTCGTTACCTCCTCATACGCACGGTTCAGTTCCGGGCTGGTGGTTAGCCATTACCCGTGCCAGATTGTCCGGCTTGCCTGTATTAGCTTTGCTTGGCGCACTCATGGTGTTTTCCTTTTCGATGTCTGTAAGGTTATATAGGTGCTCTGAGAACCGACAAACCAGATTGTCTCTGCATAGTATTATCGAATACAGATGTCAACAGTTACTTTTATCGTTTCATATTTGGCAGCCAACATAATAAAACACACCTTATAGCAATATAAAAATTGAGTAAAAAATTGGCAGCTAATATTTAAAAAAGTACTTTATAGCAATTAGCTCCAAATTAAAATGCTGGGTGTCCTGATTCAGAAACGTTTAAAACTTCTGATCGAGATAGACAACCTTGTCCAGACTGGGCATAGTTAAATGACAATAGCGGCTTTAAACACTATTTTCTTATCGATAAATAGACTAAGGGGCTACGAGCATGAAGTTTGCAGACTGTATGTCGGGGTGCGAATCGATTGCACTTAATAATGATGCCATTTGATCGGAGGTAAGGTCTTCGGTTCTTTCGTTTGATACCTTCGGTTTTGAGACCTTGAATGATATTCCAGCACAGTAATTATTTTGAACGGCAAAATTACTGATACGTGTTACAAGATTGAGAACATGCTTAACCGATTGTGGTTTTAACCTGGGTTTACCACTTGTGGGCATATGCATCAAGCTAACCATTTGATATGTTAACGATTGAGCAAAATTCGAACTTCAAAATTACGTCTAAGAATTTATTTTAGATACATAAAAAAGGCTTGATTTTCTTGACAATTTCATTTTATAATGCTGTCTAAGAAAGGTAAGCTATGGAATCAGAGAAACTTCATCTAAATGGAGGTAAATGCACAGAAATAGAGAACCTTGGCTTTTTGAGCCAAATCCAGATGTGAATATGCGAGAAGTTTATTGCAAATTGTTTCCGAAACATGTGACGCTGATCGAAGTTGGGCCTCGGGACGGATTTCAGTTCGAGGAAAAAATCGTTCCGACCACGCTGAAGCTTGAAATAATAATGCGTATGGTAGATGCCGGATTCAAAAATATCCAGGTGGCTTCATTTGTTCATCCAGGCAAGGTTCCACAGATGGCGGATGCAGAAAAACTTTTTTCTGCGCTGTCGGGAATTCCAGGTGTTGCCTTCAGCGCACTTGCGCTGAATATGGCTGGAGTGGAACGGGCAATCTCCACAAAGCTGGCCCATATCGAGGTCTCGATATCCGCCAGCAACCGGCATAGTCTGAACAATACGGGCATGAGCGCGGAAGCAGCGCTGAAAATGGGCCTGAAAATGGTTGCCTTATCCAAACGTCACGGAATACACGTTCGGGCAGGCATTCAGTGCGCCTTTGGCAGTGGATACGACGAGGCAATTTCCGGGGATCAGATTGCCGCCATGGCGAGAGACTTGGTGAAAGCTGGTGCAGACATGCTCTGTCTATCAGATACCACCGGAATGGCGACACCGCTCACAGTCCACCAGATTCTTGGCTCCGCAATATCCGCTGTCGGCAATCTTCCGATTGTTCTGCACCTTCACGATACGCACGGACTTGGGCTGGCTAATGTTATGGCGGCCATGTCCTGCGGGATTTCCCATTTCGATACGGCCCTTGCCGGCATGGGCGGCTGCCCTTTTGTTCAAGGCGCAGCAGGGAACACCGCCACGGAAGATACCATTTATCTGCTGTCGTCCCTGAATATCGAAACCGGCTTGAATCTGTCCAAAATAGCAGCCTGTTCCAGAGATATGGATGTCTTTTTTGGCAAGCATTTTCCAGGAAAACTCTATCGGCAATGTGCTTGAAAGATTCATCCTTTCTTTGGCTTGAAACTGAACACCACTTTCAGCCAATCACCATAGAGTTTTGGGTGTCCATGATGCTAACCACAAACTGTGGTGGAACCAGAAATGAAGCAAGCTATGTCGTCGGCCAGTTCCGTCAGAAGCCGAACTTCCTCTGTTCCAAAAGAGTCGGGTTTTTCGGCATAGAGTGTCAGGACACCTGTGACCTGCCGTTTTACTGAAAGCGGCAGCGCCATAACGGAAGAATATCCGTGCCGGGTCGCTTCAGACTGAAAAGGGGCGAACAGGGGATCACCAAAAACATTGCTGATGATGGCTGGATGCCTGTTTCGAATGGCTCTAACTATAGGGCTGAACGCCATTTTCACCCAGGTTGCAGAAACGGTGTTCAGGTCCCCGTTCTGATACACGGCCAGAGCTGTTGGATTTACGGTTCTGTCTGTGTCATCTTTGGCATAACCGATCCAGGCCACTCGGTATGTGCAGATATCAACAAGAATCCGGCAAATTTCCTGATTCAATCGCTTTTCATCGGTTTCTTGAATCATTACACGACGGCATGCGGAGATGGCGGACAGCGTACGGTTGACGCTCAGCAACCGCTCTCGTTCCTGTTTTCGATGTTCCATTATACGATTGAGTTCATTTGCCAAGGCTTCAAATTCATTACCCGAGTGAACCTGAAACCGTGCTTCCATATCTCCCAGGCTGACCTGACGGACGGTATCCCGGATAGAAAGTATGGGTATTAGAACCCGGCGGGAGACCGTCCATGTGATGACAAATCCAATCACAGCGGCTAATACGAGTGCGCTCCATATCAGGGTTTCAACCTGAACAAGGTTTTGCTGAAAGGCGATCCTGTTCCTGATCTCACCTATATTGTCAGCGGTATGTTGCCTGATTTGCTCCAAGGGAACAGTTGCGGCCCATAGCAGCAGCAGAAGCAAAAAGATATGGAGTAAAAGCAACAGAACAGACTGGAAACGGAGAGATTTCTTCATCGTTAACGCCATCCATTTTAGGGAAGTATCGCAATGGTCGGATACAGTCCTTCAAGCTCGCCGTCAGGGTAAGGCTGAATGGTATTAAAGGAAATGTTTTGATTCTGTTGGGCATGCCCCCGGTTGTGTTTGCCATTAAAATAGGCACCGTTGGCTTCCAGAATATGCTCTATGCGATGCTGAAATCCTTCCACAAATTGCTCTCCGTCACCTTCAAACAGCAGATCCCCCATTACCAGTCCATCCTTGATTCTGGAAAATTCTTCAAGCGGAAGACTGTGGTTTTTTAAATCGTTTAAATTGCTGATATAGCCCCAGACCAGATGACCGGAAGGAATGGAAATCGGCTCTGATAGATCAATGATGGTATGCGGCATTACAATGCTTTCTTCGCCGATAATTAGTGGATATTCCGGAGTTCCCCTCAGAAAAGAATTAAATCCGACAAAAACTTTCTTCCCAAGTCGGGCTTCGATTATTTTTGCGCCATGAGCCATTACATCGTAACCATCAAGATGAGAGTTTACAATATAACAGTTTTCCTGGGCATTGGCACCTTTACCCAGAAAAGAATTTTGGATGTAGGCGCGCTGGGCGACCAGGACGTTTTCACTGATGCGGGTTTTTTTCTTGATAACGGCAAATCGATCCACGGAAGCTCCCTGAGGAATGTTTATCGGCAGTTCCAGATGAATCTCATCAAAAACACGTTTGAAATCAGCTTTCCGCTCCTGAACAAAATCCATGATGATGCCGCGGGGAGGGCCTTCGCCGAGAATGAAATTGACATAGCGATCCAGGATCGGGCGTGGATAGCGGTAGAGAAAATTGAATGCCTTGTCTTTTTTGATCCAGATGTTTCCGGGTTCGACATGGATATGGGAAATTTCCCCGGCCTGAATATATGAAAAACGTCCGATCACGCAGTCGTGAGCAGTGGTCAGATCAACAGTGCTGAAGGTTCCCAGGAAGCATCCTTCGGTCGGAGACCCGTGAATATTAGCATAATGCATGGACATGGTGTCATGAATGAAAAAAGTTTCCAGGCTTTCCGGGTCGTGGGAATAGTTGTGAACCAGGGTTTTGATGAGAAAGCTGTCCCGGATATGAATGGATTCATCTTCATATACGGGAATCTTGTGGGTTCCAAATGAAAAAACATCATTTTTTCGCTTCAACTCATCTCCGCGAATGTCACTTTTATACAGTACCGAGTGATCCACCCGGCATTTTCCCAGAAAATAGCTGCCAGCAAGGTTGGAATGGCTGAAGTGAAAGTTCAGGGGATGGTGCGGGGTAATGCCGTAAAATGCATAAAATTTGGCAAGCTGGCCGAGCGGAAGCACGTTCTTGATGTAGTTGGTCAGGTCGAAATTCAGTTCTCTGAGGTTGATGTTGATTCGCTGTGCAATTCTTGCAATGAGGTTTTCAATCTGTTTCATTTACATTACCTTTGTGCTGAAAAAAAGTCATGAGTCAGAAGTCAGAATCCATTTAACCATATTACCACACGGGTGGGGTAAGGAATAGATTTATTTATTGTTCGTCAGGGCTTGTACGACCCTGGCTTCTGAAATCATCACTTTCCCTTGATAAGTCCATGGCGTTATAGTATTTGTTAACCAATTGATCGTATTATGCGTGTTTTAACAAAAGTGAACCCAACAGGAGGCGTTACATGAAAAAAGTCGGCATTATGTTAAAGTTTTTTTTGTTTTCGGTTGTTTTATGTTTAATGACATCATCTGCCGCTATGGCGGATATTTACTGGGAATCGGATCAGGAA
This sequence comes from uncultured Desulfobacteraceae bacterium, assembly GCA_903839535.1. Lineage (GTDB taxonomy): Bacteria > Desulfobacterota > Desulfobacteria > Desulfobacterales > Desulfatirhabdiaceae > RAAP-1. The sequence continues at coordinate 3,621 of CAIMCT010000301.1, read as the reverse complement.
ACCAAGGGAATGCCAGGACGGCCGGACGAAACCAATGTCATTAAAACTTATCTTACTGCGTATGCTTCCCGAACCGAACGGGAAGGCCAGATTACCATCATGAATTTCGATACAAAGATCATGTATCATATCAACCCGCAAGCCAAGACCTATCAGCAGATCAATATGGCGGAAATGGGAAAGCCGCCTGAAATAAAAGGCGAAAAAAGCCAGGCTCAGCAGCAGATGATGAAAAACATGATGGGCAATATTCAGGTGACGCCCACTCAGGAAACCCGGCAGATCGCAGGCTATAACTGCCAGAAATATCTGGTTTCCGGTATGATGATGAACAGTGATTACTGGCTGTCAAAAGATGTCAAGGGGTATGAAGAAATCAAGGAGATCGGTAAAAAAATCGCTGGTATATTTGATGAAAATCCCATGATGAAGCAGATGAACATCGCAGGTATGATGAGTCAGTTGGATGGATTTCCAGTTCAGATGATCATGAATATCATGAAAGGCACCTCAACAACTACTCTGAAAAAAATCGAGAAAAAGTCGCTGAACAAATCTCTCTTTTCCGTTCCCGAAGGATATACCCAGACGCAGAGCAAAATGCCCATGATGCTGAATTAAGATGTTTGTAACCGTTCCACTCCCTCTCCCATCGGGATGGGGCCGGGGGGATGGCTGAACGATTACAGATGTTTAATTAAAATGGTAAGCGAGATGCTTTAATGTTTGATATCTGTGGCTTTTGCAGGTCGCAGGATGGAAAAAAGGAAAGCGCCATGCCGTTTGTCAGCCACCCCGGATTACCGGGCAAGGTTTTTGTGCCGGTTTTTAATCCTGAAATAACCAGGAAACATCATTGCCGGGACTGTTTTTCCTGCCAGTTGTGCGGTGAAGACCGTTGTCAAGTCTGCCGGGGAGAGGCTGAAAAAGACGTTGAAAGCTCAAATGAAGGAGATCAATGTGTCAACCAGTGAAATTTATGATCTGATTATTGTAGGCGGTGGGCCGGGAGGCTTTTCTGCCGGGATTTATGCCATGCGGGCAGCTCTTAAAACCGTTTTGATCGAAAAAGGCACGCCCGGCGGCCAGATGATCCTCTCTGGAGAAATCGAAAATTATCCGGGGATTGAGCGAATAGGCGGTCACGATCTATCCATGCAGTTTCAACAGCATGCGCTCTCTTATGGACTGGAAATGGTCTCCTCGGAAGTCAAGGAAGTTGAGCCGGGGCTGGAATACCATTCGGTGCATCTGGATAACGGCTCTGTCCTGAAAGCATACACCGTGGTCCTGGGAACCGGTGGCAGTTCCCACAAACTGAATATTCCCGGAGAAGCCGAATATTACGGCCAGGGAGTGTCCTATTGCGCGGTCTGTGATGGATTTTTCTTCAGAAACAAAACCGTTGTGGTGATTGGCGGCGGAGACAGTGCGGCTGAAGAATCGCTTTATCTGGCCAAATTGGTCAAACATGTCTATATGGTTCATCGCCGGGATGCGCTTCGAGCCAGTAAAATTTTGCAGCAGCGGATCAAGGCGGAATGCAAGATCAAGATGATCTGGAATTCCATTCCTGTGGCGATCAAAGCCAATGAACAGGGTGTTTCTTCCATTGAATTGAAAAATGTCAAAACCGGTCAGCATCAAGATCTGACAACAGACGGGGTGTTTATCTTTGTTGGTTTCAGTCCCAACAACCAACTGGCACCTGCTGGAATTAAAATGAATGCCAAAGGGTATGTGGTCACTGATGACAAATGTGAAACCGATATTGCCGGAATTTATGTGATTGGAGATCTTCGCCAGAAATACGCTCGCCAGATTGTGACCGCTGCATCGGATGGCTGTACAGCCGCCCTTGCCGCCTCCCATTATGTTGAAAACAAGAAAGCGGCGGCAACCGGTTCCTGCCACCTGGTGTAGGGTGCAGGTCAGGTTGCCCAAAGGGGGAATTCTACCAGGCGCTGCTGTCAGGCCCCTCCCCCCAGCGGGGGGAGGTTGGGAGGGGGGAAAAAGCTGTCACGCCAACCACTTGCCCTCCCCCGGCCCCCTCCAGCTTGGAGGTGGAGTTCGGTTACCCCTGACTCTCCATCGGGTGTTTCCCTGCCATGAGATTTTTAGACTTCATAAGCAAAGAGTTTACCTATGCGATACGTTCCTGTTGATCCGTCCCTGTTCGTCGAAAACCGCAGGCAGTTGAAAGCAAGACTCAAGCCTGGTTCTGTGGCGGTGTTTCATTCCAGTGATGTCATGGCAACCAGCGCCGATGGAAGGCTTTCATTTGTTCAGCACTCCGATATGTTTTACCTCTGTGGCATCGACCAGGAGGAAACGATTCTGGTGATATGTCCGGACGTTCAGGAAGAAAAACACAGGGAAATTCTGTTTGTCCGCGAAACCAGCGAACGCATCGCTGTCTGGGAAGGGCCCAAATATACCAAGGAGCAGGCAACCACAATATCCGGCATTCAAACCATTTACTGGACTCGGGAATTTGAAGCTGTGTTCCGGATACTGGCTATCGAATCCGAAACAATCTATTTGAATACCAATGAACACTTGCGGGCGGAAGTTGTTGTGGAAACGCGGGAGCAGCGGTTTTTGAAGGTATGCAAGGCCAATTATCCCCTTCATCAATATGCACGGCTTGCGCCCATAATGCATTTACTTCGGGCTGTCAAATCGCAGATTGAGACAGACCTGATTCAAAAAGCCTGTAACATTACCGAAAAAGCATTTCGCCGGATATTGTCATTTATTCGGCCTGGAGTCTGGGAATTCGAGATTGAGGCTGAAATTATTCATGAATTTATGATGAACCGGTCCCGTGGGCCAGCCTATCCGTCCATCATCGCCTCGGGGGCGAGCGCCTGTATTCTTCACTATGAACATAATGACCGGCAGTGCCAGGACGGAGAGCTGGTGCTGATGGACTTTGGCGCTGAATACGCTGGCTATGCATCCGATCTGACGCGGACGGTTCCGGTTGGCGGCAGGTTCAGCCAGCGGCAAAAGGCGCTCTATAATGCGGTCCTGCGGGTGCAAAGAGGCGCCATAGCCTTGCTGATTCCTGGCACAACGCTGGCTGAGTATCACAAGGCAGTGGGGCTTCTGATGGAAAAGGAACTGGTCGATCTGGGGCTTCTGACGTTAACCGACATTAACAACCAGCCTGTAAACACGCCAGCCTACAAGAAGTTTTTTATGCACGGGACATCTCATCATCTTGGCCTGAACGTCCACGATTATGGAAACCGGTACCGCATTTTCGAGCCTGGAATGGTGTTTACCGTTGAGCCTGGAATCTATATCCGGGAAGAAGGTCTCGGCGTACGGATTGAAAATGATATCGTGATCACAGATGATGGGCCGGTGGATCTGATGAAAGATATCCCGGTGGAAGCAGAAGAAATCGAAATGCTCATGGTTTCAGATAAACATCACCCTGCGTGAAATTGTGGTGGTGTCTGAAATTGACTTATTTTTGGTGTTTACTTGAATTGTTTAAGATTAAGCTATACTGAGAACTGGCGTAATCTGCGCTTTCATTATGCTCCCTCCCCCAGCGGGGGAGGGTTGGGGTGGGCTGATGAAAATTGCCATATATTTTAGAGAAAAACT